>CAZJNP010000072.1:0-9944 GCA_964547355.1 uncultured Calditrichaceae bacterium | reverse complement strand
ACCTTGAAGCCATTGAAAAAGTGGAAGGCCCATTGTTGGAAGTGGCTAAAAAATGGCTGCGGAAGTGTTAACTATGGATCTGAACCTGAAAGAAGACGCCGACCGGGTATTATTCGAGCGATTGCGTAAGATGCTCTACCAGGTGATCGATCAGAACAAAGTAATGGTACATGTCAACCCGAAGCATTTACAGCAAATCGATCCGGAACAGGTAGCTCAGAATTTAAAAATACCTAAAAAAATACAGTTGAATTTTATGGCCGACAATAATCTGAAAAAAGGCGAACTGATCGTGGAAAGCGAAGATTACATCATTGACGGTACCTTTGACAATCAACTGGAGCATTTAAAACAGGGATTGACCCACGGAGAAAAATGATGGAAGCGCTGGCTAAAAAGTTTGAATCGTATGCTACCAGGGTTGATGATTTGGATGCGGTGCGGGTTGATGGAAAAGTGTCTCAGATTGCCGGGATCGTTATCGAAGCCAGTGCTAAAACCGGCACCATTGGTGATGTATGCGAAATTCGTATTTCGGGTAAGGAGCCGATTCGGGCGGAAATTGTCGGTTTTCGGGAAAATAAAATTTTACTCATGCCTCTGGGTGAAACAGTCGGTGTTTCGCCCGGCAGCAGGGTGATCCGCAGCATGCAACCATTATGTGTACAGGTGGGGCCTCAATTGCTGGGAAGAGTCATCGACGGACTGGGCAATCCCATTGACGGGAAGGGACCCATTGAAACCAAACTATCGCGGAAAGTTTACAATATGCCGCCCGATCCGCTTAAGCGGATGCGCATTTCCAAACCTCTGACTACAGGCATTCGGGCTATTGACGGATTGGTGACCCTGGGTAAGGGACAACGTGTGGGTATTTTTGCCGGTAGCGGTGTGGGAAAAAGCGTACTAATGGGTATGATTTCCCGCTATACAGATGCCGAAGTCAATGTAATTGCTCTAATCGGCGAACGTGGCCGCGAAGTACGGGAGTTTATTGAACGCGACTTGGGTGAAGAAGGGTTGAAACATTCCGTGGTTGTGGTGGCCACTTCGGATCAGGCGGCTACGGTTCGCATTAAAGGTGCTTTACTGGCCACCACGATTGCCGAGTATTTCCGCGATCAGGGAAGAGATGTGCTGCTATTGATGGATTCCTTAACGCGTGTGGCCATGGCCCAGCGTGAAATCGGCTTAGCCATTGGTGAACCGCCCACCACCAAAGGTTACACGCCTTCGGTGTTTGCTCTGATGCCGCGTTTACTGGAACGAGCCGGAAATGGCGAAACCGGCAGCATCACCGGTTTGTACACCGTGCTGGTGGAGGGAGACGATCTGGACGAGCCTATCAGCGATGCCGCCCGTTCCATTCTGGATGGACATATTGTACTGTCCAGAGAACTGGCCACTTTGGGGCATTATCCCGCCATTGATGTGCTGGGCAGCGTAAGTCGTGTAAAAACGGAAGTCATCGACAAAGAACATCAACAGATGGCGCTCAAAATTTTAAGCCAATTAGCCGTGTATCGCGAAAACGAGGATTTGATAAATATCGGCGCATACGCACCGGGCAGCAATCCCAAGCTGGACGTCGCCATGAGAAATATCGATCGTATAAACGCCTTTTTGAGGCAAGATGTGGAAGAACGCTCAGATTTTGTGGATACCCGCAGCCGGCTCCGTGAATTAATCAAAGAGGATGAATAATGGCCAAAGCTTTTCGATTCTCCCTGCAAAAAGTTCTGGAAGTCCGACGACACAAGGAAAATCAAAAGGCGATTGAACTGGGGCAGGCACGGCACGACCTGTTCCGGGAAAAAGATAAATTGATCAGGCTGGAGGATGAAAAAAACAGCTTTTTTTCAACCATCGGTAATGAAGAAAACGGGAACATGAAAGTGACGGCGTTGCAAATCAATGAAAGCTACTTAACCGATTTGAATGAAAAAATTAAACACCAGCACGTCTCCATTAGTGAAAAAGAACAAGTGGTGGAAGACAAAAGGCAGGAATTACTGCAGGTTTCGAAAGAGAAAAAAATCGTGGAAAAATTAAAAGACAAACAGTGGGAATCGCATAAAAAAGATATACGCCGGCAGCTTACCAAATTTGAGGACGAAGTTGCCATCCGAGTCACGCAAAAGGGAAATATAGATCATGCTTAAATGGATTGGTTTCTCGATAAGTTCTTTTGTTTTTATTACGGCTCTGGTGCTGGGGGTTATGCTCTATCTTAATCCGCCGCAAAAGCAGAAAAAACCGGATGCTGCTAAAAAACGAACCCATCAGGTACGTAAATTGAAAAAGATACCCGCCGGATCGTTGAGCGAAAAAGATAGTTTGCGACTGGTAATTGAAGATTTTCAGGAACAATTGAAGGCCAGTAAACAGGCGCTGGATAGCCTTAATGCACTGGTGGCGACATTAAGAGAGAAAACCAAAGAAAAGGAGCGGGAAATAGAAAAATTAACGGCCAGTTTACAGGGGAAAGCGGACAAAGATCAAAAAGCCAAGGAAATGGCAAAGACCCTTTCTTCTATGAAGATAAAACAAATCGCTCCCATTTTAAACAAGCTGGATGATGCGACCATTATTTCCATTTACATGCAAACCAGCAAACCGGCACGTAAAAATATTTTAATGGCGCTCAATGAAGAACGTGCAGCACGAATTACCGAAAAGTTAATTAATTAAGAAAAGGACCATTCATGAAAACGGTGCATTCCATAGCACAAGCTCTGCAAAAACAAATAACCGGGAAAAAAGCCACTCCCGCCGGAAATTCGATTCAGATTTTATTTGGACGTGTCATGCAGAATATGCGCAATCTGGGTTCAGTAGCCGTAAAAGGGAGAAACACTCCATCTAAAAAGGGTAATTTTTTATTCGGGAATGGCAGGGTTAAGAGTAAAATGAAAACAAATCCCCAGGGGATAATTGCCTCGGGTCTTGTACCACATGAAAGTCAAAAGCTGGGCGATCACGATAAAAAACAAACCCGGATTCAGAAAAATAAAAACGTGACTCAGTCGGCGGAAAAAACAAATCCGCAAAAAATAGAAGCGAAAGGGAGTAAGGTTCTTTCACAAAATGATCCCATCCAATTGGCGGACAAGATAAAAGATCAAATTTTGCAAGCCATGCAAAAGGGAAGCGCCGAAGTAACGCATACGATGGCTGGGGAAAAAGAAGTCGCAGTAGCCATCCGAATGCGTAAAGAAAAATTGACAGTTCTGATACAGGCCCCCGACCGGGAAAGTGGACGAAAAATGGAAAAACTGGTAACGAAACTAATTGACAAGGTGAACAAGGAAGTTCTTCCCGATGTCGGGGGGAAAATAAAGTTTTCTGTTGTGCGCACAAAAGTTTCCGCGGAGCATCTGCCAACCAACAAACGAGAACAAAGATCCAGCTTGCCAAAGGTGGAAAATCAAAATATGGCCAACTTTGGTGATGAAAAAAATAATGCCATAGCACAGCCGAATAAAAAAGCGCCACATATTGTGGTTAAACCCCAAAATTTAAAGACGGAAAAATCTGCCGTCCAGGAACCTAAACAATCTGCAACAAAGAGCCAACCTCAGGAAACCACATCCGCCAAAGAGGCGTTCCGTGAAAAGGTTCTTGCTACCGGACAGAACAAAGAATATTCACACCAGCCGGCGGTGCGCCAGGCATCACGACAATCGCTGCAAGAAAACACACTTCGGCAGGCCGCGCCGCAACAAAACGTTCGCGAAGAGGGCCATAAGAAGGAGCATGCGGATGTGAAAGAGACGGTGCAAAAACCGGATTCCATGTTAAAGGGGATGATGAAAAAAGGACAATGGCAAGTACCAAAAGTGAAGCCGGATACCGGGGATGCCAAAATGACTTCCTCACATCAAACCGAACGGAGTGGCAGACAGGAAAAACCGGTGCATGGGCCTGAACAGCAAAAAAATCAACCGGATGTAAACACAGCCTCCTCGGAGGAACCGCAGAATGAGAAGTCTGTGGCACAGGAAAACCAACGCAATCATGAACCAAAGCTAAAGCCGAGTACCCAGCAGCAACTTTCGTCCCTCAGCGCAAAAGGGGCGCAAACCACGGCCACTCAGCACCAGCCGGAAATGCCCGCTTTTGCACGCAAGGTGGAAACCCTTCTCATGCAGTATGCCCGTCAGCAGGCTGCCCAAACAAAACAGGCCGTATTTAAATTACAGGAATCCCCGTTTGGACGGCTGGAAATCCATTTTGACCAGCACAAAAAGGGTAAGGAAGTCACCATACTGGTGGAGTCTGAACAAATGAAAACCGCTCTGCAAAAGCATATTCCGCAAATACAACAAAATATTTCGGCGAAAGGCGCAGAGTTTCTCAATATGAGCGTCGATATAGGCGCGTTTACCGGCGGTTCGGAACAGGCTAAAAACGAACGCCAAAATAATAAAAATCTTTCATCCAGGTCCATTAAACAGGAGGAGAAATATCATGAAGATGACCATGCCCCCGTAAAGGTTCGAAAATTTGGCTACAACACCATGGAAATTTTAGCATAGGAGAAAAAAATGGAAACAGGAGCTGTAAATTACAGCGCCCAGAGCAGCACAGTTTCGGGAACCTTCAATACCCAGTCCATGGGTAAAGACGAATTCCTGAAACTGCTGATCGCCCAATTAAAATACCAGGATCCGTTAGCGCCGCAGGAGGGAACCGAGTTCGCTTCTCAGTTGGCTCAGTTTACTTCGCTGGAGCAGTTGACGAATATCGACACCAATCTGAAGAACGGACTCGATATGAACTACATGCTGACCCAGGCGGTGAACAATACCATGGCCGCAAATTTTGTGGGTAAAGAGATTACCTCGCTGGGCGACACGATTTCCCTGGTTTCCGGTGATCGTCCCTCGGTCAATTTTCTGCTTAATGATTATGCCGACAGCGTGTCGGTAAAAATTTATGACGAAGCGGGAAATCTGGTACGGACCATTAAAACCAGCGGAATGGGCGCGGGCAGACAATCCGTCGAATGGGACGGCATGAATGAAGACGGCGAGCCTTTGCCTGGCGGTAATTACACCTTTAAGGTGGAAGCCACCAACGCCAAAGGCGAAACGGTACAGGCGCAAACCCTGACCAAAGGAATCGTTTCTTCTGTCCGTTATGTGGAAGGCCGGGCGGTGCTGATTGTGAACGGCCGGGAAATCAACATGGCGGATGTACTGGAAATCGGTTAACAGGAGGGAAGCCATAAATGAAAGTAGCGGATTTGCAAAGAAATGCGATGATTTCACGCATCGGGCCGCAGTATATTCGAGGCGGCAAGCCGCAGCAAATTCAAAAGAGCAAGCCGCATCAGACACCGCAAGCACACGGTAAGCAAACTCCTCCGGTCAAAACATTCGGGCAGGTGCTTACCGAATCCGTTAAGGAACAGCAAGCGATTCGCTTTTCGGCTCATGCCATTCGTCGCATGGAGGAGCGGCAGTTGCCCTTAAACGAGCAATTAATCGAGCGGCTGGATCAGGGTATCCGCCAACTGGACGCCAAAGGTTCCAGAAATTCAGTGGTCTTTCTGGATGAAACGGCCTTTATCGTCAGCGTGAAAAATAAAACGGTGGTCACTGCCGTTCAGATGGATCAAGCAAAGGAAAATGTATTCACAAATATCGACAGTGTAGCAATAGTTTAACTATGGGCTGGACCCGAATACCGGATTTATCCGGTTTGGGAGGCCCTCATTCCGCCGAACGAAAGAAGCGGAAAAAATAATACCAAAGGAGGGTTTTAACATGTTACGTTCATTGTATTCAGGCGTAAGCAGTCTCAGAAATCATCAAATGAAAATGGATGTTCTGGGCAATAACATTGCAAACATCAACACCATCGGGTACAAAGGAGGCCGGATTAATTTTTCGGAATCCTTGAATCAGACGTTAGCCACCGCACAGCCAGGGCTTGGCACCGGTTACGTCAATCCCATGCAGGTAGGATTAGGTATGAAAACCGTATCCATCCAGAATAACTTCTCCCAGGGCAGCCTGGAAAATACCGGTGTGCAAACCGATCTGGCGCTGGAAGGTGACGGCTTTTTTGTACTGCAGGGGTCCACGGGTCGCTTGTTTACCCGGGCCGGACAGTTCTACTTTAACGCCGAAGGGAAGCTGGTAAATCAGAGAGGATTGGCTGTGCAGGGTTGGGCGATTAACGAAACAACCACGACCAACGGTTTTGGCCCTGGCAACTTAAGTGATGTGGTAATTGATCCGAATATGATTTCTGAAGCGCAAGAAACCGGAAATGTATATCTCTCCGGCAATCTGAATGCCGGCCTGGAAACTACCACTGAAGTATGGACTATGAGTAATGCATTTACAGATGGCGGAGTAAACGCCACAGCAGCCACCGCCATCAACGATCTGGATCAGGTATCCACGCCATTAGTAGACGGCGATACAATCATCATCTCCGGAACGGATTCCGACGGTACAGCCATTTCGGCCACTTACACCTATTCGGCCGGCGATACTTTACAGGATCTGCTGGATGCGATTAACGCAGCCTATTCCGGTTCCCAGGCCACTATTTCCGGTGGCAAAATCGTTTTGACCGACTCCACGGAAGGCGACAGCTCCACCACCATAAGCCTGGCCAACGGTTCGGCCAATACTGGTTCGATTAATTTGCCGCCTTTTGAAAATACTGTAAAAGGTGTCACCGCCAAAGCCAGAACCTCGGTGCTGGTGTACGATAGTCTGGGCGGCAGCCATAATTTGATCGTCGAATTCAGCAAAACTTCCACAGACGGAGAATGGACCTGGGAGGCCAGCCTGAGCGGCGGTGAAACCATTACCAGCGGAGCGACCGGTCGGGCCACTTTTGATTCTTCCGGTAATTTAACCTCCTTTTTATTTGATGGCGGGGTGTCAGAAATTACTATTGATCCCGGAAATGGTGCCGATACAATGAATATCAATTTGCATGCGGAATCGACCGGAGACTACGCCGGATTGTCCCAGTACGACTCACTTTCCACGTTGTCGGTACGCGATCAGGATGGCAGAGCTACCGGAGAATTGATCGGGATAACCATCAGCCCGGAGGGATTGATTTCCGGTACGTTTTCCAATGGAGAAATTGATCCCATAGCTAAATTAGCCGTGGCTTTATTTCCGAATAACGGCGGATTAAATGATCTCGGTGACAGCATGTACCAGGAAAGTCTGGCCAGCGGAACGGTTCATATAAAAGAACTGGAAGACGGAGACGCCACGACGATTATTTCCGGTGCGCTGGAAATGTCTAATGTGGATCTGTCGGAGCAGTTCACCGAAATGATCACCACACAGCGCGGTTTTCAGGCCGCAGCCAAAGTGATCACCACATCCGATCAGATTCTGGATGAATTGTTAAGACTGAAACGATAATGCATAAGCGAACTCTGGAGCCATCCATGTGATGGCTCCTTTTTAAACCTAATGGAGGTAAGGAGTAACAAGTGGATATCGCCACCGTAATCGGAATATTCGCCGGACTGGGTATGATCGGGTTTACGATTGTTACCGGTGAAGGCGCGAAAATGTTTGTGCATATTCCTTCGATGATGATTGTTTTCGGAGGTTCCATTGCAGCCACTCTGGTCAGTTTTCCCTTAAAAGAAGTGCTGGGAGTGGCGAATGTGATCCGAAAAGCCTTTTTTAGCGACAACTTTGACGGTCAGAAGATCATCGATCAAATCGTGGCGCTTTCCAAAAAAGCCAGAAAAGAAGGGTTACTGGCGATAGACAAAGACGTAAATGAAATCGAAGATGCCTTCTTACGCACCGGAATGGAGATGGTGGTGGACGGCACCGAACCGGAACTCATCCGTAGTGTGATGGAAACCGAGCTGTCCTATACCATGGAAAGGCATAAAACCGGACAGCAAATTATGAATTCGTTTGGTACCTATGCGCCTGCCTTTGGCATGATCGGAACGTTAATGGGATTGGTACAAATGTTAACTCAGCTTGACGATCCGTCAAAAATTGGCGGCGGTATGGCGGTGGCCTTGATTACTACCTTTTATGGTGCGGTTATCGCCAATTTGGTGTTTTTACCTTTGGCCGGTAAACTTAAAAACCGCTCCGATGCCGAAGTTGTGATGAAAGAAATGATTATCGAAGGCGTGCTGTCCATTCAGTTCGGAGAACATCCGAACACCATACAGAGAAAATTGTCCAACTTTTTGCCGCCCAAATTGCGTAAGCAGCCGGACGGCGAGTAAAGACGAAGCAGGCGAAGATGAAGAAAGAAAAAGAAGAAGTCGAAGAACCATCCGCGCCATTTTGGATGACCACATTCAGCGATATGACCACCTTGTTGCTGGTGTTCTTTATCCTGATTCTTTCTTACTCCACTATTGAACTGGAGAAGTTCAAAGGGGCGATGAGTTCCATGAAGGGCGCGCTGGGGGTGCTTCCTGAAATGGGCAGTGCTGTGTCAAAGCATAATAAAAGCCTGCGTGACCGGCTGACCAATCAGGATCAGGGACTGTCTCAGCAAGTCCAGGAATTGCAAAAAATGGTGCAGGATTCGGATTTTGAGGGCATGATCAACATCGAGATTACCGGAGAAGGCGTTCACATTCGATTGGGAGATCGATTATTGTTTGCTTTAGGGCAGGCGAATTTGAAACCTCAAGCATTGCCGATTTTAAAGAAGATTGCAAATATGATTAAGGACGGTGATTACAAAGAAGTGCTGGTGGAAGGGCATACAGATAATATTCCCATTCATACCAGGCAGTTTCCGTCGAATTGGGAGCTTTCCACTGCCCGCGCCATGAGTGTGGTGCGGTACCTGCACTTTGTGGAAGGCATTCCGGGCGATAAACTGGCCGCCGTGGGGCATGGTGAATTCCGGCCGCTGATGCCGAATGATACACCGGAACACCGGGCTAAAAACCGGAGAGTAGAAATTTTTGTTAAATGGTAACCCAGCAAAGGAGAGATCTGTAAATGGCAGAAGAAAATGCGACTCCGCAGGAAGAACAGCCAAAGAAGAAAAAAGGATTGATGATCGCGATTATTATCGTTGTACAATTAATTGTTGCGATTTTACTGGTGGTTTTTGTGATTTATCCCAGGCTATATCCTTCCGATCCGAATGCAGAGGAAGCGGATAAAGAAAAAAAAGAAGAAGTTACGGAGAAACTCGGCCCCACTTTCACTATTTCGGATTTGACGGTAAATCCCAAAGGCACCATGGGACGCCGTTTTGCGGTTTTTGAAGTTGTACTGGAAGTGGATGATCCCACAGTTATCGAAAGCTTAAATCAAAACAAACCGGTAATTGTGGATCAGTTTCTGACCTATTTAAGAGGAAAAACAGTGGCCGAATTGGCTTCTTTGGAACAAATGAAGTTGATCCGGAACGACTTAATGCAGATCGTTAATCGAATCATTAACCAGGACGCGGTCACCAATTTGTACTTTACAAGATTTGTTTTAGAGTAAGGGAATTCGATTCCTATGGCAAAAATACTGTCACAAGAAGAAATTGATGCTTTATTATCCAATGTGAGCAACGAACCGGAAGCTGGCGGAGATTTAAGCGAACCGGAACAAAAGATCACGCTGTACGATTTTAAGCATCCCAACCTGGTTTCGAAAGAGCAGATGCGCCTGCTCGAGACCATCCACGAAGGGCTGTGCCGCAACTTTGGCGTGTTTCTTTCCGCGCAATTGCGTATGATAGTGGAAATGAATCTGCTGGCCATTGACCAGATTATGTATTCCGAGTTTGTTATGTCCATTGCGCCGCCCAGTTCCATTTACGTTTGTGAAGTGGACAAGCCCAGATCGCAATTTGTCCTGGAGATTAATCCGCAGCTCTCCATATTTATTGTGGAACGCTTATTCGGCGGCCAAGGTGGTACGGTGTCTGAAGTACGGCCGATTTCGGTGATTGAACAACGGGTAATG
>CAZJNP010000071.1:0-10049 GCA_964547355.1 uncultured Calditrichaceae bacterium | reverse complement strand
GAGATGAGTTTTTGATTAAAAAAATAAAGTACTTATGAAAGATACCATTTCCCGGAAAGATTTTATTAAGAATGCCTTTCGGTTGTTCAGAGATGAAATAAAAGGAACGGAATCAAAACCAGTTTCTAAAGGTGATGCGTATATCTATCCTCCGGGGATTGAATCTGTCGAGGTATTTTTAAACACATGTAAACAAAGTTACCATTGTGTTTCCGCTTGTCCGCATACGGCTTTACAAGTTTACAGGGAAAATATCAATGATAAAAGGTATGGCTACCCGGTAATCAAACCCAGGCAGTCTGCCTGTTATTATTGTGATGACTTCCCATGCATTACAGCCTGCGAGAGCGGAGCATTGAAGATAAGCTACAAACAAAGAAAACTTGGTCTGGCAATTATCGATCAAAATCTTTGTTTTGCATTTAATGGTACCTTTTGTCAGGCATGCATTGTTAATTGTCCATGGTCAGGCAAGGCCATTTATGCGGATAATAATAACCATCCGGTCATCGTGGAGGAGTATTGTACCGGATGCGGCCTTTGCGTGCAATCCTGTCCATCCCAGGAATCAACCATTTTTATCCAAGCGAATATAGAATAAAGGACCGAATTATGCCAATTGCAGGAGTGGTTATTGTAACAGCACCAGAAAAATCCATGAAAGTGCTCGATCAGTTAAAAACAATCGAAAATGTTACCACTTATGGGATTCATAAGGACAACAATATTGTAGCTGTTTTTGAGGGTGATTCACCTAAGGCTCTGGAGGAATTAAATAAAAAGATATTAAATGAAATACCCGGAGTCATGGGTATTTTCCCTGCTTACGTTAATTACGAAGACGAAGAATAGACTAAAAGAAATCAATACGGTTGGTGTTACTCTGCGTTCATTTGAAAAATGTTAGTTTAGACTGCGAAACACCATATGCACATGAGTGACACCTGTAATAAATAAAGATGATTTTTTATTATGTTGCTGGAATTATTAAGTAAATTGAGCGCAATCAGGTATCCTTTAAGGCCGCCGGGAGCGGTTGAGGAAGAAGATTTCCTGAAGAAGTGTATCCGTTGTCGACGATGCGAAGAAGCCTGCCCTTATTTTTCGATTAAGATGGCACATGATAAATGGGGACTTAAAATGGGAAGTCCATTCATTTATCCGCAGGAGACACCTTGTTATTTATGCGATGATTTTCCCTGTATTGAAGCTTGCCCAACGGAGGCTTTAGAACCGGTGAGTGGAAAAGAAGAAGTGCACATGGGGCTGGCTATCTTGGATACAGACTTATGTTTTGCTTATAACGGCATATTATGCAGGGCTTGTTATGAGCGCTGTCCCATTTACAATAAGGCGATTACCTTAAAAGACCAGTTGTATCCGGTTGTAAATAAAGAATATTGCGTGGGCTGTGGAATATGCGAACATGTGTGTCCCACAGATCCGAAATCAATTGTAGTATTTAGCGCACATAGTTAAAATGACACGATTTGAACATATATTTTATCGGAATTTGACCTTACTTAGGCGGATTGTGCAGATATCTGCGTTGTTGTTTATTATAATCGTTCCGTTTTTGAACAAATTTGGGATGACTTCCGTATCCGGAACATTTTACAGTATCAAAATTGGCAATCTGGATTTAATGGATCCGGCGTTGATGTTTCAGTATATCCTGTTAAATAAGCAAATGTATTTTGCTATATTATTGTCAGGAGGTATTCCGTTAATAATTGCGCTTTTGTTTGGCAAAGTTTTTTGCGGTTGGGTTTGTCCTTATAATTTAATTGCTGAGTTTGCGGATAAACTCAGAAAAGTAATCAGGCCTAAAACTACTAGTCCAAGAAACAAAAATCCTAAACCGCAATATTACTGGTTTGTTTTCGGCGCAATAGTAACAATTATGGCCATAAGTGGAATACCGGTAATCACTTTTATTTCATTTCCCGGGTTAATATCTGCCCATATTGCAGATTATGTCTTTTACGGCGCTATCGGATTTGAACTGTTAATTGTACTTTTAGTTATTCTGTTGGAAATTTTTGTAGTGCCCAGATTCTGGTGTAAATATGCTTGTCCTGTGGGAGCGACATTGGCATTATTACGGAATAAGCATACATTATCTATTCAATATGATGTCAAAGCATGTGCAGATAATTGTCCGGTTAATCTGAGAAAAGAAACTGTATGCAATGCCGCTTGCCCGGTAAATTTAAATCCGCGTAAAGATGGAATTTATCCCTATTGTCTCAATTGCGGTGCTTGCATACAAGCTTGTTATGATACCGGAGGAAAAGCAATCAGTTTTACTTTTCATCCACAGAAAAAATCAAAGCATGCAAGGCAAATAAACGTATAATGATTAATTAAATACAGGAGAATTTTATGGCACAAAATGAAGAAAAACAAAGCCGGAGGGAATTTGTAACAAGGCTCGGAATAGTAGGCGCTGTTATTGTTGCCATTGGCGTGTTTATCAGAAATATTCTTGCCTATCTATTCCCTCCGAAAAAGGAAAAAACCTATCATAAGTATCTGGTGGCAAAGGTGGGAGAAATCCCAAAGGGTAAAGCAAAAGAGATCACCATTTCCAAGAAGCCGGTTTTCATAGTCAACCTTGGAGATCAGTATAAGGTTTTTTCCGGTATATGCACACACCTGGGCTGTATCGTACGCTGGGAAGAGCAAAAAGGACGATTTTATTGTCCTTGCCACCAGGGGATTTACGATAAAACCGGAAAAGTAATCGGCGGACCTCCTCCACGGCCTTTGGATGAATATAAGGTGGAAGTGGAGAATAAACTTGTATTCATCAAAGTGGTAGATAAAACGGAGGGTCCATGGGTATGAGTATAAAAAATTGGTTAAAAGAACGATTTCCTATTGATTATGATAAATTTGTGGAAATTACTGAAAATATTTTCATGAAAGAACCAATTCCGAACCATATGAAAAAGTGGTGGTATGCCTCTGGAGCCACACCACTAATATTATTCGGAATTCAGGTTCTTACGGGTGTTCTGCTTGCTTTTTACTTTGTTCCGTCTCCAGAGATGGCCTACGAGAGCGTCCGGCACATCACTCAGGATGTGCGGTTAGGATTTTGGATACGCGGTATTCATCGTTGGGGATCAAGCTTGATGGTCATCGCTTTGCTTTTGCATATTACGCGTGTATTTTTTACAAGTAGCTACCGCAAACCACGTGAATTAAACTGGGTAGTTGGTGTAATTTTATTTCTCCTTACATTAACATTTGCTTTTACCGGTTATTCCTTGCTGAATAACCAGTTGGCGTATTGGGCCACTACGGTTGGTACCAATATGTTCAAAGAGGTCCCCGGAGTCGGCACCATGTTGTTAGACTTTTTACGAGGCGGAGAGGATGTTACAGCTAATACCCTTACCCGCTTCTTTATGCTTCATGTCATGTTTTTACCAATCATAATGGTTCTTGTGATTAGCATCCACATTATTGTATTACGTATTCATGGCGTCTCGGAACCAGAAGGATTCGAAAAAGGACATTATCCCTTCTATCCGCACCATTTTTATAAAATTGTACTGATTACTTTGTTCTTATTTACTGTCATTAGTACGTTGACAATAATTTTTCCTCCCGGGTTGGGAGCGCCTGCTAATCCCACTCAAACTCCATTACATATTAAGCCGGAGTGGTACTTTTTCCCTTCTTACAGGTTCCTGAAAATGGTGCCTTTGGCTGTAGGGATTATCGTTACCACCGCGTTTATTATCGGATTTATGTTCTGGCCGTTTATCGAACCGCTTATTTCAAAAGATCTTAAAGTAAGAACGCGTTTCAGCTATTTTGTGGGCGGGTTAACCATCATCTTCACATTAACCTTTACTGTTTGGGAAATGTTTTTTGCGTGAAAAATAATTTAAAATCATAAACTTATGTAGGAGGTTTTATGGAAGCATCAGTAAAAGCTCAACAGTGGCTCATCGGTATTTTCAGTGTTCTGTTGATTGTTACGCTTATTATTGTCTCGACTGTGGAAATGAAACGAACCACCAGCGAAAAACCCCATATTGAGATCGATGAAAAATCGGCGCTTTGTATTACTTGCCACGAAAAGCAAAACATTGCTGTAAAACAAATTGATGCATGGAAAGAAAGCAAACATGCCGTGATGGGAATCGGTTGTACAGAATGTCATACCGCCAAGGAAGGTGACTTTGATGCTTTTAAATGCCCGCAGAGTGATTATCTTGTGGCCCGCCATCCAACCCCGAAAGATTGCCAGGAATGTCACGCAAAAGAAGTGGCGGAATTTGCCAACAGTAAACACGCCCATCAATTTTGGTTGTTAAAGAATGCCGACCGCGCTGTATTTGAGAATCCTATTTCCACGCGTCATGGCTGTGAACAGTGCCATCAAGTGGGTAATATACATCCCGATGGTAGTGTTGGGGAATGCGATGTGTGTCATGCGAAACATTCGTTTGATATAGCCGTTGCCCGTCAACCGGAAACCTGTGGTGAATGTCATATGGGTCCGGATCATCCACATATTGAAATTTATAATGAATCAAAGCATGGCAATATTTTTAAAGCGAAGGGTAAAGATTGGGATATGGGGTATTCCACCACAAATCATGAGCCTATTCCAATCGAAGCCCCGGTATGTGTAACCTGCCATATGGACGGCAACGAAACCCAGCCGATGACGCATAACGTCAGTGCCCGTTTAGCCTGGGAATCTCAATTGACCTGGAGTATGCGTACGGTATGGGATGAAGAAAACCTCGGTTCATGGGAGGATAAACGCGGGCGCATGGAAGCCATCTGCGCAAGCTGCCACGCACCGGATTTTTACAAAACCTATCTATTGAATGCAGATTTAGTAAACTTGCAGTATAATGAAATTCGTCGTCAATTTGTTTACTGGACCACCAAGCTTACTAATAACGGTACAATAAAACGGTTGAAGGAAAACGGAAAGTTTTATTCTACACCGCTTATTAACGGTTGGGATGAAGAACCCGAACACAACATGTATTACGCATGGCATCATGAGGGACGCCGTTTCCGTCATGGCGCTGAAATGATGGGTGCTGATTATACCCAATGGCATGGCATCTGGGAAATTCAGGAAGATTTGATGGAAACGATCAAATGGGCTGCTGAACATGGTGACAAGGAAGCTCAAAAGATTGTTGACTCCCAGAGTCCTTTGAAATTTAATACATATGCACTTTATGATATCCCGGGTAACGAATGGGGTATTCCAGCCCGAACAATGACGACGCCGTATTTGTATAATAATTTCCCTGAATATTGGGATGTAATTTATGCAAATGTTGACTATGCCCATAAGAGGGGATTATTGTCAGACGAACAATGGGAAATCTGGAAAAAACGGTATGACAATAAAGAACATTACATGGGCACCAAATACACGGCCGGAACGGATTCTACTTGGAATTTTTATAAAAAACGACATGAATATGATATGAAGAAGATGAAAGAACAGGTCGTTGATTATAAATTACCGGGAAAATCGTTTTTTAAGAGATAATATGTTCTGACCTTATGAAGAATGCCGGATCATTCGTCCGGCATTCCTTTTTCTTTGGAAAAGTGTTTTGATACTCCGTAGAAGTAGTAATTCAGTATATTCTGTTTGTCGCGAACCGATTCATTTAAGTTTGTTAGTCAGGAGACGTCCTTATGAAATTACAAATTAGCAGACGTCAATTTCTTAAGATAAGCGGCGCCTTAGGTGGATTGTCCATATTAACCCCTGTCTGGGATGTGGTAAGCAATCTTGCGGCAGAAGAGCCTCTCGCCGTAAAAAATAGCACAACGCAAGTTCCCAGTATTTGCAACTTCTGTTCATCTTTCTGTGATATTCAGGTAGATGTGAAAAAAGTTAACGGGGTGAAGCGGGTTGTTAAAATTAATGGTAACCCGCACAGCCCGCTCAATCGTGGCAAAATTTGCGCCCGCGGTCAATCCGGCTGGTTGCAAACGTATGACCCGGATCGTCTTAAAGTGCCGTTAATCCGTGTGGAAGGAAGTAAACGAGGCCAATGGGAATTCCGTAAAGCCACCTGGGAAGAAGCCTATGATTATATTGCCAGCAAGTTAAAAAAGGTAAATCCCTGGGAAATTAGTATGGTGGGCGGGTGGACGGCCTGCGTTTCCTATATGCATTTTTCGCTTCCATTTATCGGCGCTTATCAGATTCCGAACATCATAGCATCACCGCTTCAGCATTGCGTGACGGCCGGGCATTTTGGCACGGATCTGGTAACCGGCAATTTTAATGTGCACGATGAAATTTTAGCGGATTTTGAAAATGCGCGCTACATTTTATTCAGTTTGAACAATGCTTCGGTTGCCGCAATCTCGGTTGCCCGGGCCGTACGTTTTGGCCAGGCGAAAAAGAAAGGTGCCCGGGTAGTCTGTCTTGATCCGCGGATGAGTGAATTGGCTTCCAAAGCGGACGAGTGGCTGCCGATTAAACCGGGTAGCGATATGGCTTTTTTTCTGGCCATGCTTCATACCATACTACGCAAAGAACTTTATGATGAAAATTTTGTAGCGCTTCATACAAACGCACCCTTTCTTGCATATAAGGATAAAGCAGGCCGTGTAAAACTGCTGACTAAAAAAGACCGTAAAGGAAAGGTACTCGCTTATTATGTTTATGATCAGATAAGTGAAAAAATAAGGGCGGTCCCCGGCTTTGTAAACACGAATGATAGAACTGTGGACGGCAAAAAGGTTGTCCCCGCTCTACGGAGTCCGAAAAAAATGAAATGGCCCTTTAACGGAGAAGCAAAAGGGCTGAAAGTTCAAACCGTTTTTGATTACTTTTTCGACAGTACAAAAGAGTATACACCTGCCTGGGCCTCAAAAATTACTTCCATCGATGCTGAAACCATTGAACGTATTGCCACAGAGTTTGGCCAATCCAGGCCGGCTTTAGTCGATCCGGGCTGGATGGGCGCACGATATCCAAATCTGATCCCTCTGCGCCGCGTGCAGGCAATGATTCAAACTTTAGTCGGTGGAATCGATAAACCCGGCGGCTGGTTGATGGGCGGTGAATACAAACACAAAGCGCAGAATTACTGGGAGCGTGAAAGGAAAAACAAACCACAGCCAAAGAATGTGGCGGAATTGCCCGGTATGAAATTTGCCGAAGCTCTGGTCGGTTTAATGGCAAATCCTAAAGCTTGGAAACATGGACGCCCTGCGTTTTCCTTTGCCTGGGCGCAACAGCAGCAAAAAGAGGGAAAAGCAGGCGCCTTGCTCCCCGCGCTTGCCGACAGCGGCTTGCTGGATGCCGTTGAGGGAAAACTAAAATATAATGGCCAACCTTATAAAATAAAGGCCTTCATATTAAATGCTGCTAATCCGGTACGCCATTATTTCCCTGGGGATCGGTGGGAGAAAATCTTATCCCATGAAAATGTGGAGCTGGTTGTTGCCATCGATGTGCTTCCTTCCGATAGTCTGCCGTACGCCGATGTTATCTTACCGAACCACACTTATTTGGAACGGAATGAGCCATTACTCTATCCGCTGGGTCCGGCCCCGTACTTAGCTTTTGCCACACGATTCCGTACGGTGGACCCACTTTATGATACCCGGGATGCGGTCGATATTCTTTTCGAAATAGCCGATCGCCTGGGCTTTTATGATGAGTATCTTGCCGGCGTGGCAGAATATGCCGGACTTGATTTGAAGCGTTTAAGAAAAGAAGTCTATGCCGCTAAAAAGGCGGGACAACCCATTAATGAGGCTTTCCTGAAAACCGCCATAGAATCGATGGCCCATTTTGCCGAACATGTGACCCATAAACACACTAGAGCGGAAGACATTGAAAAAGAACTCAAGGAGAAGGGCGTCCTTGTTCTAAAATCGCAACACGAAATGCTGACAGAAGCAGCCATTCCCGAAAAGATACCGGCACCCACGGCCTCCGGCCGGTTGGAATTGTATAGTTCATTTCTAGCGCAATTTGCGGAGTCTTTTCCGTATCAACCTATGTTTGATCCGGTGGTGGCTTATGTGAATCCAGAGATTAAAGACCCCGGGAATCTGGCGGAAGATGAGTTTTTATTTACCTATGGAAAGACGCCGGTGGTTTCTCACGCTTCAACAAACAGCAACAACAAACTGCTTGCCGCAGTAACCCGTCAGAAAGAAGATCGTTTTATGGGCTTATGGATGAACGCAACGAAAGCGGAAAGACTTGGTTTATCCGACGGTGATCGAATTACCATAGAAAACACCAAAGACGGTCGAAAAGTAGCCGGTAAATTGTTTGTGACGGAAATGATCCGCCCGGATACTGTTTTTCTGCCATCTTCGTTTGGTAGTAAAAATCCCGCTTTGAGTGTGGCCAGCGGAAAAGGAACGCCTCTCAGCGATCTCATTCCTTACCAAATTGAACCGATGACGGCGTCATTTATGTCTCAGAAGTTTACGGTTCGTATTAAAAAAGCGTAAAAGAAAGGGAAAAAAATGGCTCGTTTTGCAATGGTGATGGATATGAATAGCTGTGTGGGCTGTCTGGCCTGTATGGCTGCTTGTTCAACGGAAAACCAGACGCCATTCTGGAGTGATAAATTCAGAACTGTTGTTGAAGATAAATCCATAGGTAATTATCCGGATGTGCGGCGGGTTTTTTTGCCACGGCTGTGTATGCACTGCGAAAATGCTCCCTGTGAAGCCGCTTGTCCTACCGGCGCAACCTACATTACCGAAGAAGGGATTGTTAAAGTCGACTATGATCGCTGTATCGGATGTTTTGCCTGCATGATTGCATGTCCTTACGACGCCCGCTATGCTTATGATTCCCATGATGTGGAACAGGATCGGGAAATGAACGGAGACAATGCTTCTCATCTTGTTCCGCATGTGGATAAATGTACCTTTTGCGATCACCGGTTGAAGGACGGAAAGGAACCGGCATGCGTGGAAACCTGTCCGACGAATGCCCGTATTTTTGGTGATCTGGATGATGTAAACAGCGAAGTACACAAACTAGCTAAATCCGGAAAAGCAAAGGCGCTGCGTCCGGAACTGGGCACTCATGCAAAAGTGTTTTATCTGTCTTAAGTTCTAAACAGAGGGATGAACTATGTCACTCATTCATCAAGAAGTATGGCACTGGCAAATTGCAATTTATCTTTTTTTAGGAGGCTTGGGTGGAGCCACATTTGCCCTTGCTGCGATCATACATTTATTTGAAGAGTGTGATAAAAAAATGCTGTCCATTGCCGTGGCTTCGTCTATGTTCTTTTTAGGTGTTGGTACGATATTTCTGTTAGCGGATATGCTGCAGCCGTTTAAAGCATATTTAGCTTTAACCAATCCCACTTCCTGGATTTTTTGGGGGGTCATCTTTATTAATGGTTATTTTGCCATAGCCACTTTTTACATTATCCCCTTACTGGAAGAATGGCCGCTATTAGCGCCGTTCATTAAAAAAATACCCAAGCCGATCTTAAATTATATGGAGTGGACGAATAAAGCAGCAGCTCTGGGAGGCGCGACGGCCGGTTTTTTAGTTGCCATTTACACCGGTTTATTAATTTCAGCGGCACCGGGAATTTCTTTTTGGAATACGCCGGCCATGCCCTTGTTGTTCGTAGTATCGGCGTTTTCTACGGGAGCGGCATTTTTACTCTTTCTGTCCACATTCTCTAGTAGTGTAAAGGCCAGAACCATCGCCGAAAAACTGGAAAGGCTGGATGCCATATTAATTGTTATTGAACTAATTATTCTGGGTGCATATTTTAATTTTTCATTTTTTCTACCCACGGGAGCGCAGTATTCGGCAAGTTTCCTGTTTCATTCATCGGGATTCGTGGTTGGTTTCTTTCTTGCCGGACTGTTTGTTCCGCTAATTATTGAAACATACAGCATTTTTATTATAAAACACAGCAAAGATGCAAAGTACCGTACGCTCACGGCAAGTTTGCTGGTACTTATGGGCGGATTTTTGCTGAGATACTATGTTTTGCAGGCTGGTGTATTCCAATTTCCATGGTAGCATATGGATAGGG
>CAZJNP010000070.1:0-10121 GCA_964547355.1 uncultured Calditrichaceae bacterium | reverse complement strand
GTGTGGCCGCTTTTGCCCAGGCACCTCTTGGTAGCCGAAGCTTGATTCATACGCAAAGCGCGCGAACCTTTGACAGCGGTCGCCTGGAGGTGCACAGTAATATGAACTTTTTTACGCGTGCCACCGAGTTTATTGGTTCCGGTCAGGCACCTTCCAACTTCCATGCCGTAAATTACTGGCTGGTAGCTGGCAATTTAGCAATAACCTACGGGATCCTGGATCATCTGGATTTTACCGTTGCGCCCAGAATTTACCAGGATACCCATTATTCCAACGAATACAATCTACCGGGAGACGTTTTCTTCTCTTTGAAATTGGGATCGTTCGATTTTATGCGCAGGCATTTTTACGGCGGTATTCTGACCAATATTCGTTTGGGTACAGGAGAAGAGCATAATTACCCATTTACGGAATATGCAAGCGGCGCCACAGAATATGGCTTTACCGGCGTGTTGTCCTACTTTTTGGATCCTTACCTTCCAGACCGTTCGTTGAACGCGCATTTAAATCTGGGCTGGTGGAATCATAACGAAGCCGGGCAAACCTTGTTTAAATTCACAGATCCGTTTGGCACCCACAATGTAGGTGATGAATTAGTCGCAACTAAGAATTCTTCCGAATTTCAATACGCTCTGGGCTTGGTTTATCCCACCGCCATGTTCGATTATCGCCTGGAGTTGTACGGAACTTCGTATATCACGCAGCCGGATGAATTCGTTTACAGCCGCGAAAATTTTATGTATATCACACCAAGCATTCGTTATAAAGCCTTTTCCTGGATTTCCATGGATTTCGGTATTGATATTCGCCTGAGCAAAGATGAAAATACCACCGTTGGTGTACCCGATAAGACGCCGGAAACTTTGAATTTGCCCAATTATGCAGCCTGGAAAGTTGAAATGGGGCTGAATATTACCCTGCTGCCGTTTACGTCTACAAAGAAGAGCCCGGCACAGGTGGAGCGTGACCAGTTCAACAAGCGGGTAGAATTTTTCCAGAAAATTGTGGAAGAACGCCAGAAAACAGAAGACGTCCAGCAGGAATTGGATCGCCTGAAAGAAGAACGGCAAGAAGCTGAAAAAGAACTTGAAGAATTAAAACAAATCCTCGAAGAAGAAAAAAATTAACACATTACGCCCCCGTTCGGCAGGACGGGGGTTTTTTGTTTGCACCGCATACCCGCCTTCCCTTAACTTGATTACATAGGCTAAAAAATATAAATTACATATTAACCGTACAATGTTCGGATGATGGGTGCTTCAAATTCTTTTTTTCTGATAAAGGAAAACTGATTTTTTTGAAGCACTTCGATTTTTTGTTAGCCAAAACCTTATTCGTTGGTTAATATGGGGCGGCACACGCTTAAAAAACAGGGAAATTGCGTTTTAAATGATTTCAGACGCTTGTTTGATTCTGAAAAGAATTTGTCCCTAAAAGGATCAAGAATTGATTAAAATGAAGCCCTGTTAATTTTAGGCTGGATATTGAAATATAAAAGCAGGATTAAATGAAACTACAATTAAAGATCATTAACGAACAACCCTTATTACGCATTTGTGCTTTCAAGCGTCGCTCGCATGTGGATATCAATTACGATCCCAATGAATTTGATTTATTTGATTTGAACGGCCACCGCCTGTTTGAAGGAGTAACGCATAAAGGGTTTTGGCGCCTCAAAATTAAAACCTCCCAAGCTCCGCAATATCGTTATTATCTCGTTCTGAAAGAATCGGAGAAAAAAAAGCATTTGGAACCATTTCAGTCAGAATATAACGCTCAGGAGCTTCGCACGAGCATTAAAGAAGTGGGGGGCGAAATTTTTCTTGAAGAGCGTTTGATTTCCAGCAACGAAAAATACTTTCTATTAGGCGGCCCGTTTACGAGTGAGCAAGAAGCAAAGGCCCACACTCAGGAATACGGCCAATTGTTTGGTTGTCGCATCTACCGGGAATTAATCAAAGAAGGCGATGGTACGATTGAGATTTATGACGATCAGTATGAAAATTTTACCGAAGTGGAGCGGGGTGTGGAGCTGATCCCGAAAGATTTGTCCAGTTATTTCCAGATCAAACATTTTCCCATCCATTTCTCGCAAAATAATCGCGCTACGCACGAAGATCTGAATTATCAAGGAATATTAAAAATTAGCATCGATGAAGAAAATTCTTTAACCGGCATCAATGAAATTCCTGTGGAAGACTATCTGCGTGGCGTTTTATTCTCTGAAATCGGCCAAAAAGCCCATCTGGAATTTGCAAAAAGCATGGCTATCGTAGCGCGCAGTTACGTATTTGCCAGAATGGGGCAAAAGCACAGCAACGAAGGCTTTGATTTTTGCAGCGATAGTCATTGCCTGCGCTATTACGGGAAAAAATTCGATAATCCGTTGATCGATAAAGCATTGGAAGAAACCAGAGGATTAATCCTTAAACATGGCCTCAAAGTGTGCAATGCCTATTTCAGTTACTCTTGTGGTGGGCATACCGAGAACACCTTCGGTGTCTGGCTGTATGAGGATGCCGAGTATATGCAGGGTAAATTTGACGGCCCGGAACAGGATGATCCCAAACTGGATTTAACCAATGAAGAAGATGTCCGGCGCTGGATATTGGATCGTCCCAACGTTTACTGCCGGCTGGATAAAACGTTTTTGGAGAATAATCCGGAACTGTCTGCGAACTCGTTCCGCTGGGAAGAATTTTATACCCGGAATGAACTGGAGGAGATCATCCGTAAAAAAACGGGAAAAGAAATCGGGGTATTGTATGAAATCATTCCTGTAAAAAGAGGAGTGTCCGGCAGGATTAAGGAGTTGCAGATTTTAGGCAGCCTGCAAAATATCACCATCTCCGGCGAAACAAATATCCGTTCCACGCTTTCGGAAAGAATGCTGAACAGCTCCTGTTTTATCGTGCAGCCCGATATGGACGACGAAGGCGTGCCGATCAATTTTTTGTTTATCGGGGCAGGAATGGGGCATGGAGTTGGTCTGTGCAAAGTGGGCGCCTCCCGTCTGGCTTCGGACGGGAAAACGCACCAGGAAATCATACACCACTATTTTAATCAATGTCAAACACAAAGGATTTATTGAAATGGAAAACAATCTCAAAGAACATATAGAAGATTACAGGTCTCGGCTGGATAAACTACGAGGTTATCTTTGAATTAGATAAAAAAGAAGCAGAAGTAAAGGAACTGGAAAAAAAGACGCTTTCCGATGACTTCTGGCAGGATAACGAACAAGCCCAACAAGTGCTAAGAGAGATCAATTTGCGCAAGGCCTGGATCGATTCCTGGAACGAATGCCAGGAGGAACTGGAAGAACTGGAAGTGCTAGCCGGTCTTCAGGAAGAGGATACTGACGGCGAAATGGAGGCGGAGTTGCGTAAGCAACTGAAGGTTGTGGATCAAAAAATTCACGATCTGGAATTCCGTCGCATGCTGGGCGGTAAGGAAGACTCTAAAAACGCCATACTGACGATCCATCCCGGAGCTGGCGGCACTGAAAGCCAGGACTGGGCCGAGATGCTCATGCGCATGTACCTGCGTTATGCCGAACGCAAAGGGTTTCAGACAAACATCATGGATTTTCAGTCCGGAGACGAAGCAGGTATCAAAAGCGTGACGGTGGAGGTCACCGGACCTTATGCTTACGGCTATTTAAAAGCGGAAGCCGGCGTGCATCGTCTGGTGCGCATTTCGCCCTTTGACGCCAATAGCCGCCGTCATACGTCGTTTGCTTCCGTGTTCGTCCTGCCGGAAATCGATGATGACATTGAAATAGAGATTAATCCTTCTGACCTGCGCATCGACACTTTCCGTGCCAGCGGCGCCGGCGGGCAACATGTGAATAAAACCGATTCCGCTATTCGAATCACCCATCTGCCCACGGGGATTGTCGTTTCCTGCCAAAATGAACGTTCCCAGCATAAAAACAAAGCCAACGCGCTTAAGATTCTGGCTTCCAAGTTGTATCAGCGCGAACTGGAAGAACAGCAGAAAAAGAAGCAGGAGATGGAAAAAAACAAACGCGATATTGCCTGGGGCAGCCAGATTCGTTCATACATTTTCCACCCGTATAATCTGGTTAAAGATCATCGTACCAACGTGGAAACAAGCAATATTCAACAGGTGATGGACGGTGATCTGGATATGTTCATCGAAAAGTATTTGGCCCAGTTCGGAAGCAGCGATTAATCGCGGGCCCAGAATAAGCGACAATGACCCGGCGTTTCCGGGTTGCTTAAAATTTATTATTTGCTGAAATACGTTTGAACGGAAAAGAAAGATCAGTCACCGAGTAACCACAGCAGAGGAGTTGTTTTGGAAGATTATAATCAGTTAATGAAGATTCGGCGCGAAAAGCTGGACAAAATCAGAGAAATGGGCGTCGATCCCTATCCCTATGAGTATAGCCAAACGCATAAATCGCAACAGATCAAGGACCATTTTGAAGAATTGGAAGAAAAGGAAGTGGCTATCGCCGGGCGCATCATGTCGGTGCGGTTGATGGGTAAAGCGGCCTTTGCCCATATTCAGGATGAGCAGGGAAAAATTCAAACCTACTTGCGAAAAAATGAAATCGGCGATGAGGCATTTCAATTGTTTAAGATTTTGGACATCGGCGATCATGTGGGCATCCGCGGCCTTGTGTTTAAAACCCGCACCGGAGAAATTTCCGTTTTCGCCAAAGAACTGACCCTACTATCCAAATCGTTACGACCATTGCCCATTGTTAAGGAAAAAGAAGAAGACGGCCAGAAGATCGTTTACGACCAGTTTGCCGATAAAGAACTGCGCTACCGCCAGCGTTATGTGGATCTGGTGGTCAATCCGGAAGTAAAACAGGTATTTATCAAACGCTCAAAAATCATCGCGACCATGCGACGGTTTCTGGACGAGCGGGGGTTTTTGGAAGTGGAAACGCCCATCTTGCAACCCATTTACGGCGGCGCTGCGGCCAGGCCGTTCGTTACCCATCATAACGCGCTGGACCGCGATTTTTACCTACGCATCGCCAACGAGCTGTACCTGAAACGGCTGATCGTGGGCGGGTTTGACCGCGTGTACGAATTTGCCAAGGACTTCCGCAACGAAGGTATGGACCGCTTCCATAACCCGGAATTCACCATGCTGGAACTTTATGTGGCCTATAAGGACTACAAATGGATGATGCAGTTTGTGGAAGAACTGTTTGTGCACGTGGCCAAAGAGGTACTGGGCACAACGAAAATTCAATACGGAGAACACGAGATCGATCTTCAGCCGCCCTGGCGCCGTTTGACCATGTTCGACGCTATCAAAGAATACACCGGTGAGAACTTGCGTGGGCTGGACGAAAAGGAATTGCGCCGGATTGCGGACAAATTGAAAGTGGAATTAACGCCGGAAATGGGCGCCGGTAAAATTATTGATGAAATTTTTGGTGAACTGGTGGAGCCGAATCTGATTCAGCCCACGTTCATCCTGGATTACCCGTTGGAAATGTCGCCGTTGGCCAAGAAACACCGTGCCGAACAGGGCCTGGTGGAACGCTTCGAGCCGATTATCGGCGGTAAGGAAGTAGCCAATGCCTTTAGCGAATTAAACGATCCCATCGATCAGTACCAGCGTTTTAAGGAACAAATGCAGCTTAAAGCCCGTGGCGATCTGGAAGCACAGGAAATGGACGAGGATTACGTGCGCGCTCTGGAAATCGGTATGCCGCCCACCGCCGGATTGGGCATTGGAATCGATCGGCTGGTCATGCTGCTCACCAATCAACACAGCATCCGGGATGTGATTTTATTCCCGCAGATGCGACCGGAAAGCAATAAATGAAATCATTTGAATTCTTCATCGCCAAACGTTATTTCAAAGCCAAGCGGCGCACCGGATTCATCTCCATCATCACGTATGTTTCCATCGCCGGAGTTACCATCGGCGTGGCGGCGCTGATTCTGGTGCTGTCCGTGATGAATGGTTTTGAGCAAGAGGTGCGCACCCGTCTGTTGGGGGCGGACGCCCATCTGAGGCTGCGTAAGTTCTATATGGAACCGATCACCAGAACCGACTCTCTGATGACGCTGATTAAAAAGATGGACCACGTGGTGGGCGTGTCGCCGGCCATTGTGGATAAAGGGATGATTTCGGGCCGGGGCCGGCAGTTTGCCACCATTATTAAAGCGGTCGATCCCCAAACGGTGGTCAACGTTACGGAGATTGCCAACCGTATGGTGCTGGGAGAACTGGATTTTTCCGAGCGTGTGATCGAGAGGAAAAAACTGCCCGGCATTGTGCTGGGACGTTATCTGGCGGACGCGATCCGCTGTACCCACATCGGAGACGTGGTCACCCTGTGGACGATGCCCAAAGTGGGTGGCGTGTTTTCCCAACCTCGCGTCAAACGCTTTTATGTGGCCGGTCTGGTGGAAATGGGCTATTACGAGTATGACAAGACCCTGTCTTATATCTCCGTTAAAGACGCGCAGGAATTTTTTAATATGCCCGGTCAGGTAACCTGGATTGAGGTGAAACTGGACGATTACGAACGCGCCGGAGCTGTGGCCAAAACGCTGGAAGACAGCCTGGGATATCCTTATCTGGCCGAAACCTGGTTCCAGCTAAACCGTTCTTTATACTCCTGGATGGAAATCGAAAAATGGGGCTCGTTCATTATTCTCAGTTTGATTATTATGGTGGCGGCTTTCAATATCATCAGTTCACTGATCATGGTGGTGATGGAAAAAACCAGGGAGATCGGTATTCTTAAATCCATGGGCGCCTCGTCCAAAAGCATCATGAAAATTTTCATGTACGAGGGGCTGCTGGTGGGCGTCATCGGAACCACCTTGGGTTGCGTGATCGGATATTCGCTGGGATTTATTCAGTTGTATTTTCATATTATTTCACTACCTGGGGACGTGTATCTGATCAGCGCCCTGCCGGTGGTGATGCGCTGGGTGGATTTCTTTGCCATTGCCAGTGTTTCGATTCTGCTCAGTCTGCTGGCATCTTTGTACCCGGCGTACCGGGCTTCCAGATTAACCCCGGTGGAAGCCATCCGCTATGAATAACGACCTGGGGAAAAGTAAATAATTAAAGAAGGCATAAAGACAATGGAACCCGCGCCCGGCACTTGCCCTGCCGCGGCGCCGTTAAAACCATATCAAAGAGAAAACCATGACGCAACCGATCGTTCAAATAAAAGAGGTTTTTAAGACTTACGACACCGGACCGCAAAAGGTGGAAGTGTTGAAAGGCCTTTCGCTGGATATTGCCCCGGGCGAGATCGTGGTCATCATGGGGCCATCCGGCGTGGGTAAAAGCACCCTGCTGCACGTTATGGGCGGACTGGACCTGCCCACCTCGGGCGAAGTGTGGATTCAGGGGCGTAATTTGAATTCCCTGCAAAACGATCACCTGGCAAAATTCAGGAACACCCATATTGGATTTGTGTTCCAGTTCCATCATTTACTGCCGGAGTTCACCGCTTATGAGAACGTGCTCATACCCACCTTTATGTATGAACCGCTGACCAAAGAAAAAGAAGACTACGCCAGATATATCCTGAAAGAGGTAGGCCTGGAGAACCGACTGCATCACCGGCCCAACCAGCTTTCCGGCGGCGAACAGCAGCGGGTGGCAGTGGCGCGCGCGCTGGTGAACCGACCGGCGTTGCTTTTAGCGGATGAACCGACCGGAAACCTGGATAATAAGAACAGCGCCATGCTGTATGAACTGCTGCTAAATCTGAATGATAAAATGAAACAGACCCTGGTCATTGTTACCCATGCCACAGATATGAGCAAGCATGCCGATCGGGTGATTACCCTGGACGACGGCAAGATTGCCAGCGAGAAACGCAAACGGAAAAAGTAGGCGATTAATTGTTTGCCAGCTGTTGTGTATTTGTGATTTTTGATAAGGCATTTCCTCCCTTAGGCTAATATTTTTAATTAATAAACTTATTTTTCCGATTGCCATGTCTCCTTTCAAATTACGCGTCGTCGTTTTGTTTTTACTTTTGACCGCCGGCGCATACAGTCAGTCGTTGCAATTTTTCCGTGAAAAGATCGAACTTTTTGTCCATGAGACGCACTCCCGCGTGAAAGGCACCTACTATTTTAAAAATACAGGGGAGCGACTAGTGTCGAAAACTTTATACTACCCCTTTCCTGTCCGCCCGTCTTTGCCCTATCCGGAAAATGTTTCGGTACTGGATTCATTAAAAAACAAAAAAATAAGTTGCGAACACCAGAATTCAGGTATTATTTTTCGTATAGATGTGCCCGCAAAAAGCGTGGTTATTTACGTGGTGGAGTATACGCAACGCACGCCGAAGCAGAAAATGGAATATATTTTAACGACAACGGGGGAATGGGGCCGGTCGCTCGAACTGGCGGAGTATGTGGTGGTATTACCGCGCGCCCTGCAGCTTATCCGGCATTCCCTCGATTTTAACGTCGTTAAGAAATTCTCAGATAAAGTCGTTTATTATTCTCGGAAAACAAATTTCAGACCTGCTGAAAACTTAATCATTCAATGGGCGGAGGGAAGAAAATGAAAACGTTTAAAAAAGGTGTCGTGGGATTTTTATTGGCAGCCCTGTTGGGGGTACTGCTTGCCAACCCGATGATTGAGTACTTTTTAAATGAATTGTTGATGGATCCGACAGATCCGTACAACTGGCAGCTGGAAATCGAAACCGTCACCGATTACACGTTAGATGGCTGGTATCTCACCACTTTGAGTGACACTGCTTATTTTAAGGAGGGAATCATCGTAACGGGCTTTACACCGGTTGTTTTTACCAACGACAGCCTGCAGCAGCCCCTGTCCATCAATCCGCAGGGTGATGTGCTTCGGATTTATTCTCCGTACGACATGCGCGACGAAATGCGGTTTGGTGATGTGGAAGAAAGCCAGGTGGCCGCTCCGAAACCCGGCCAGTCCATTTGCCGGTATAAAGAGTCGACCTCTCTTACTTACAATGGTCATTTATATCTGGATAATTCTCCCACCCTGGGCAGTGAGAATGATTCCCAGGACGCCACCGGAACAATTCATGGTCTGGTAACCGATGAATATGGCAATGGATTATCGGGCGTTAAAGTCATTTATGAAGAACGTGACGATGCCTTCGTCTATTTTTATACGGAAACCGATGATGAAGGGTACTATACGGTTAACGATAACGCTTGGATTGAAGAACTCCGGTTCGAAAAAGAAGGATACTACGCCCCGTATGAATATGTACAGATCTGGCCGGACAGCACGGTAGAACACACAACGGTAATGGAAGATACCACCACCAATACTTTTGTACCAAACAGGCTTCCGGTTGCCAGAGATTATCGGTTAAACCAGAATTATCCCAACCCTTTCAACGGGCGAACCGTTTTCACCTATGCGTTGCCACTGGCTGATTTTATTGAAATTGCCGTGTACGATTTAAACGGACGCAAAATAGCCTCTCTGTATTCCGGCTATCAGGCAGCCGGGCGGCACCGCATTACCTGGAATGCGGACGCTTACGGTTCCGGCGTTTACATTTACCGGTTGATCACTTCCCAAAAGACGCTCAGCAAAAAGTGTCTATTGCTGAAGTAAAGACTTTTTTTCTGTTGGTTTTACATGTTTGTAATTCCACGGCAGGCTTTAGGGGGACGTATGCCCTGTCTTGCGCTTGCGCTGGTTTGCGGAATCCGATAAATTGAGGCTGCGGCAGCAGACACCGCAGTTGCGGCACGCGGTGGTACGTTTGCCGGTAAATGAATCGAATCAGAACCAGGGAGACACACGGGCGTTGCGTTGTGCTCCGCGTTAACCCCATAGCTATCGTATATGCCATCACAAAAATCCGTTCATTATGAATTGCAATTTATAAAGGGCATCGGCCCTAAACGGGCGGAACTCTTAGCCAAACACGGCATCGCCACGCTCAATGATTTATTGACTTTTTTCCCCCGGCGCTATGTGGATCGCAGTAAAATTGTGGCGTTGAATGAATTGATGCCGGACCAGGAAGTAACGGTGATGGGACGCATCGAAGCGGCTGGTCTGCGGCGCGGCGGCAAGCCTTTTTTTTATATTGTGGTCAGCGACGGTAAAGGGTTTATTGAGGGCGTCTGGTTTAATGC
>CAZJNP010000069.1:0-10228 GCA_964547355.1 uncultured Calditrichaceae bacterium | reverse complement strand
CTGTTGGTGGGAGCAGTAACAAAAAGAGCGGCGCGAAAGTCGGCGGCCGGTCTTAAACCGCGGTAAAAAAAAGCGGCGTCCACGGTTTCATCTTTACGGAAGGTCCACATACGCACGCGGATTTGCGAACGGGGAGAAATGGCGCCCCATCCTAAAAAACGTCCCTCGCGGCTGTAAACAGCCACGGTTTCGCCGGATGCGGGCTTTCCCTTAACCTGATGTACCGCGCCGGAAAATACCCAGGGGTGGCGGTTGAGCAGTGATTTCTCGCGTCCTTTTTTAAGAATAATTTCGGTCATGGTCGAGGTATTGCCATACTTTTTGTGAATTTGTAGCGGGAAATTGGTTTTCCCTTTTATTTTTCCATTCTGTTGCCGGTGCGTAGTTATTGATCATTTTCGATTTAAAACGGTCCCCATTCGAATAACACCGGCGGAATAAGCAGCAGCAGCGCGGCGATGAAGAGAATAATTTGCAAAGGCAGCATCCATCCGAACCATTTTTCGTACGGGATGCGGGCCAGGCCCAGAACTCCCATGGTAACACCGGAAGTGGGAATGATCAAATTGGTCAAACCGTCGCCCAATTGAAAGGCCAGCACGGCCGTCTGTCGTGATACGTGTAATAAATCGCTAAGGGGAGACATAACCGGCATAACCAGTGCAGCCTGACCGCTACCGGACGGAATGAAAACGTTGATCACGCTCTGGACCACGAACATCAACTGTGCGGCAAGTACCGGATGGGTGCCCGTAAAAACGCCGGCCAAACTGTGCAGAATGCTGTCTATGATGCGACCGTCCGATGCGATGACCAAGATGGCGCGTGCCATGGCGATAATAAAAGCCACAGGAACCAGCTCTCGTGCGCCGTTGACAAAGGTTTGGGTGATTTCATTAATCGTTAAATGGGACACCAAGCCGATCAATAGCGCCGATCCCAAGAACAGAGCCGCAATTTCGCTGATGTACCATCCGGCCAGTGTAACGCCCAGAATTAATCCCACCATGGCCAGCGCGAAGATGATGAGTATGGCGATATGCCTTTTATTCAGGGTTGGCGTCTTTGAAGCATCGGGCTGGATGTGATGTTCGGTGCGCCAATAATGATCAAGCGAATAAACGGGACTGCGCTCGGGATGGCGTACGATTTTGCGGGCGTAGAATAGCACAAACAGGATGGCAATGGCAGTTATGAGCAACCACACCAGCAGGCGGTATCCGAATCCTGAGAAGGGCGGTAATTCGGCGATGCCCTGGGCAATGCCGATGGTAAAGGGATTCATGAAGGCTCCGGCAAAGCCAGCACCTGCGCCCACAAAGGGAATCGAGACGCCCACGATGGAATCATAACCCAGCGAAACAGCCAAAGGTACAAACAGCAAAATAAAAGCCAGCACTTCTTCGCTCATGCCGAACACCGAACCAAAGGTGGAAAAAATGGTCATGGTAATCGGGATAAACAGAGCGCGCATCCAGCGGGAGCGGGCGTGCAAGGCAGTGATTTTACCGATAAGCGCGTCTAAGGCACCGGTTTTCTGAATCACGAAAAACGCCCCGCCCACAATAAAAATAAACCCGATGATATTGGCGGCCTGAACAAATCCCTTTAGCGGCGCCATCAGCAAGGCGAAAAGTCCCTGGGGCACATGGGGCACCGCGCGATAAGAAGCAGGATCCAACAACTGTCTGCCGTTCACGGTGACGCGCGCGTACTGACCGCCGGGAACGATCCATGTTAAACCGGCCATAACGACCATAATAATAAAGATTAAAACCAGTGTATTTGGAATGCGGATTTTTTTCATAAACAACTACTTTTGATTGATTTTTGCATCACTTTACTATTCTAACCCCTACTCCTACTCCTACTCCTAATCCTAATCGCGCTCGTACTCGTACTCAAATTTTCCCAAACTTTTTAAAGAAGAAAAGCAGGAGCATGAGCACTAGAAAGAGCAAGAGCAAGGCAAGGGATTACATCTATAACTCTTTTATTTTTTCCTGCCGCAATTTACGTTCGGCCCATTTGGCGGCCGATTTGAGATAGCGGTTGGTGCGGGTATTGGTAAAGGCTTCCACCACCGGCAGTAAACGCAAATCCTTTTGTTTGACCAGGGTGCGGATGGCATGGGACAACGGGCGGTAACGGTTGTGTTCCTTGCCTTCCTTAACCACCGCTAACAGCAGGTCCGCTGCCTGCGCATTGCCGGATTCCGTCAAACGACTGAGGACGCGTACGGCTGTCAGTCGTAATTTGGGGTGGTTCCCGTTGAATAAATAGGTACGCGCAGTTTGAATGGCCAGGGAATCAGGTGCGTATTTTAAATTTTCCAGAGCCACGTTGCGCACCATCTCATCCCAGGAGTCGGTGTCCAGTCCCTGCTGAATGTAGTGAAAAGCCCGGACGGAATCCAGGAAACACAGGCTGTTTAAAGCCGCGGCCTGCACCCGGTAACTTTCATCTTCCTTAAAATATTTGGCCAGAGCAGGAATGACATTCTTACCCGGGAATTTCTTAAGGGTAGCGACAATCTGTCTGCGTACCCGGGGATTCTTCTCCTTTTTCAGGATTTTTAGCAAAGCGGCGCCGATTTTTTCTTTTTCCGGATCAGAAATAAATTTTAACCGGCCTAAGGTTGCTAAGCTTTCCAGACGTAATCCGTAAAAGGCTCGGCTGTCGATGGTTTTGAGTAATACGCGTGCGATCTGATCCTGATGGGTGGTGTCTTTTTCCAGAAATGACAGGGCCTGGATGCGGTCGATGGATTTGGGAGCGAATCGGTATTGCGTCAGCCAGCGGTTCAGCGGCTGATCAAAGCGCAGTGTTTTGAGGATGGTCTGCCCGGCGTCGAAGACGATCATTCGCGGTTTAAAAGCGCAAGGCAGGGCAATGCGCTGGACGCGCTGCGTAATCTGAACGGGGAATTCGCGGTAATTTTTACCGCATTGAAGACCGATCAATATTTTGGCTTCAAACGCCGGCCGTACGTTCAGGCTGTCCTGCACCTGACGTACCCGTAAAATCAGAGAATCCTGTTTAGGCTGGTAGTCGGCCTGGACTTCAAATTCCGGAATGCCTTTTCCGAACACCCACTGATCGAAAAATGTAAACAGATTGTAGCCGGTGGCGTCTTCAAGGTCCTGGCGTAAATCCGAAGTCTCGGCCTGACCAAAGGCATGCCGATGGAGGTAGGTTTTAATACCCTCCCGGAACAGTTTATCCCCCAGATGCCTGCGTAGCATGTGCAAAACGGACGCTCCTTTGATGTACACCCCCCAGGGATGCCCGCTCACCAGCTGCCTGGGCTTTTGAGTCTCGGCCAGGATGACCGGGCGCTGGGAATGGGTCCACAGACCGTAGCGGAATTCCTCGTAGCCCTTCCAATGTTCATAGTATAGGTGGGTAAAATAGGTGGCAAAACCCTCGTTCAGCCACATATGATCCCAATCGCGGCAGGTGACCAGGTCGCCGAACCACTGGTGCGCCAGTTCATGCGCCACCAGCCCGTCGCTTTCAAAATCCAGGTGTGCCCGTTCATCGTGCATGGTGCGGTCGGTTTGCGTGGTGGCTGAGATGTTCTCCATGCCTCCGTACATAAAATTACTGATGATGGTTTGGGCGTATTTGGGGTAGGGATAATCGTATCCAGTAAAGTCGGCAAAGAATTGGATCATGTCCGGCGTGCGGCCGAAGGAGCGCAGGGCATCCGCGCGGGAATGCTCTGGGTAAACAAAATATTCCACCGGAATGTCTTTATAGAATTGCGTGTATTTGACGTATTTGCCTACTACAAGAGAAATCAAATAGACCGGCGTGGGTTGGTCAAACCGATAGTAAAAAATTGATTTTTGCTGCCGCTCGATCTTAGCCATTAAACGACCGTTGCTGATCGCCGTCAATCCGGAATCCACTTCCACCCACATTTCCATGGTAGCTTTATCGTTCGGGGAATCGTAACTGGGGAACCAGTAGTGGTTGTCTTCGCCTTCGCCCTGACTCCAGATTTGCAGTGGTTGCTGCGGATTGGCTGAATCGGGCTTGAAAAAGTACAGTCCCCGTTCAGGATGGCATTGGTAGTTGATGGTGACCTGAAAAACACTATCCCTTTGAAATGCCCGGCCGAGATGAATTTCAATGGCGTCTTCTTTGACCGTGAACGTATCCACCGGGATTTGATTCACGGTGATGGATTGGACGTCGAAGCGGTGGGCGTCCACGGATATGGTATGGATGCGGCTGCGCAAAGGGCGGACAAATAGGGAGGTTGTCCCGATTACAGTCTCACTGGCCAGATCGAAGCCCAGCTCGATGCGGTAGTGTTGCACATCGTAGGTGTGTTCCCGCCAGCGCGGCGAAGCGATTAAAGTTTGTGCCAGGATGATTAAACTTAACAGCGAGATACGAAATCTTGGCAACATGACAAATCCTTTCATTTAACAATTGCCACAAGATAATTAAAATTTGTTATTTAATGCAAAAGACGATTCTATGAATTCATAAATCTGAACTGTGAAGCTTTGGCGTTGTAAAGGGAATCCACCCCGACCTGCTTTTTACAGTAGGGAGAGGCCTGGGAGGGTGCTAAAAGGAAATTATATAAACCTGCCACAAAATACTCAGAAAGCCATCCGTCGAAGGGGGTATTCGTTACATTTCGTAAGGAAGAATTTATTTAAATGAGACTCTGGTTTTTTTTATTATTGTTATCCGTTTAAATGATTACCAGAAAAGAATTTGCCTGATAAAAAAAAATTGCCGAAACTCCCAAATCGGATTTATATTCCGCGGATACAAATCAATTTTTGTAACCATGGCGCTGAAAATGCACATGGATTTAATTTAATGGTCAGTTCTTTCCAATGATTTTTTATTATCGATGCGGACGTTGAAAAGTTCCTGATTCTATGGAATCATTGCTATAGAGTGATGCATAAAACTACGTCGCGGCATTTATTTTGGAAGAGCTGAAAATGTTTTTCGCCAATACACAATTTGAATGAAATTACGAGAGGCAAAAAGGATATTGCGATGGAAATCATGAAACCGGTGCGCGAGGTTGGAATTGTCGGGTATGGGGCGTACATCCCCAGGTACCGTCTGCCGGCGCTGGAAATCTCTAAAGTATGGCGAGACGGCCAGGATCAAAATTATCTGCCCATCAAACAAAAAAGCGTACCCGGCCCGGACGAGGACACGATTACCATGTCCCTGGAAGCGGCTCGAAACGCCCTGCAGCGGGCGGAAATTCAGCCAGATAAAATTCACGCCGTGTGGGTGGGATCGGAGTCCCATCCCTACGCTGTAAAGCCCAGTGGAACCGTACTGGCGCAAATGCTGAACATCGCGCCTGCTACATTAGCCGGAGACTTCGAATTTGCATGCAAGGCCGGTACGGAAGCGCTTCAGGCCGCGGTGGCTTTTGTGGGCGCACAGATGGGGGATTATGCCCTGGCCGTGGGAGCGGATACGGCCCAGGGACGGCCCGGCGACGCGCTGGAATACACGGCCGCTGCCGGTGGCGCTGCATTTATCGTTGGACCGGCATCAGAAGCCGTGGCTGTCCTGGAGGGTAGCTATAGTTATGTCACCGACACCCCGGATTTTTTTCGCCGCGCCTATCAGAAATATCCTGAACACGGTAACCGTTTTACCGGCGATCTGGCCTATTTTCATCATCTAAGAGAATCGATTACCCGACTCATGAACGGCCTGGGGCTGACTCCGCAAGATTTTGCCCATGTTTCTTTCCATCAGCCCAATGTGAAGTTCCCCCGTAAAAAGGCGCGCGATCTGGGTTTTACTCCCGAACAATTACAAACGGGTTTGCTGGTGGATTTGATCGGCAACACCTACGCTGGCGCTTCGGTGGTTGGTTTTAGCGCCGTTCTGGATCAGGCCAAGCCCGGGCAGCGGATTCTGTTGGCCAGCTTTGGCAGCGGGGCGGGCAGCGACGCCTTCAGTTTTATGGTAACGGATCGAATTGAGCAGGTACGGAAAAAAGCACCATCCACTCTGGATTATATTGAACGGGAAAAAATTATTGATTACGCCCGCTATGCCAGGTGGCGTAAAAAGATTGTACTGGAGTAACAGGAAAAGATCATGCGAAAAGTAGCGATTGTGGGAATCGGACAGACGCCGGTGCGCGAGCACTGGGATTATTCCATACGAAAGCTTGGCGTGGCCGCATTAGCGGACGCCATGCGGGATGCGGAAATCAACGAATTGGATGCCCTGTATGTGGGCAATATGCTTAGTGGCGCCTTATCGGAGCAGGAACATCTGGGCGCGCTGATGGCCGATTATCTGGGCATGAGCGGTATTGAGGCGGTCAAGATTGAAGCGGCATGCGCTTCCGGCGGTGCGGCCTTTCGTCAGGCGGTGCTGGCCGTGGCGTCCGGGCATGTGGAAATCGCGGCGGCCGTTGGTGTGGAAAAACTGACCGAGTTCTCCGGTAAATTCAGCGGTAAAGCCCTGGCCACCGCAGCCGATGCCGATTATGAAGCCTCGATCGGTCTTAGTTTTGCCGCCTTGAATGCTTTGATTATGCAGCGCTATATGCATGAATATAAATTCAAAAAAGAAGATTTCGCCGTGTTTCCCATGATCGCGCATCAGAATGCCCGGTTTAATCCTAACGCCATGTTTCATTATGCCATAACCAAAGAACAGTATCTGAAAGCCAAGCCCATCGCCGATCCGATCAATCTATTGGATTCCAGTCCCATTTCGGACGGAGCGGCCGCGGTCATCATCACGACCGCACAACGGGCGGCCCAAATGTCGCGCACTGCCATAGAAGTTGCGGCCTGCGAATTGGCCACCGATACCATCGGACTGGCAAACCGGGAGAATTTACTGCAATTAAAGGCTGCGGAAAAAAGCGCGGCCCGGGCCTATTCCGTGGCGGGAGTTGCGCCGCAAAACATCGACCTGTTCGAAATGCACGACGCATTTAGTATTATGTCTGTGTTGTCTCTGGAATCCTGCGGATTTGCCGAAAAAGGGCAGGCACTAAAGAAAGCATGGGAGGGTAAGTTTGAAATCAGCGGCGCGCTGCCAGTAAGCACCATGGGCGGACTGAAAGGGCGCGGCCACCCGGTGGGCGCTACCGGTGTTTACCAGATTGTTGAGTCTGCGATGCAATTACGGGGGTTGGCGCCTGCTGAGCTTCAGGTGCCGGATGCTCGCTATGCCATGACCCAAAACGTGGGAGGCAGCGGATCGACTATTGTCACGACTATTCTGAAAAAATAAATGAAACAATTTTAACCGGAGAATAAAAGGTTCTATGGATATTCCACGTTACTGGCGCTTACGCAACCAGCGTTACCGGCTGGAGGGTACGGTTTGCAAGGAGTGCGGCGCAAAGCATTTTCCACCCAGAGTCGTTTGTCCGGTCTGCCGAAGCAGTCATCTGGAGCCTTTTGAATTTAAAGGCGCGGGCAAGGTTTTCAGTTACACCGTGGTGCATCAGGCACCGGATATTTTCGATAAGCAGGTGCCGTATATCGTTGCCTTGGTGGAACTGGAAGAAGGCGTGCGGCTTACCGCCCAGCTCACCGACACGGATCTGGAGGACGTTTATATCGGCATGGAAGTGAATATGGTAGTGCGTAAGATTTACGAAGACGGAGAGAACGGTCCCATTCAATACGGTTATAAGTTTCGACCACGTCAATTTGCGCAAGGACAATAGAGGAGAACGAAGGTATGGATGAAGCGCATAAATTAGCTGCAGAAATTTCCAAGACCGTTTTTTATGATTTGCTGGCCAGGCAGGTGCAGGCGTTGCTGGAAGGCGAAACCGATCCGATAGCCAATATGGCCAACGTAGCCGCTCATCTTTACCATACCATGGAAAACGTAAACTGGGTGGGATTTTACCGTTTTGAGCAAGGAGAACTTATTCTCGGCCCTTTTCAGGGTAAAGTAGCCTGTGTGCGCATCGCTTTGGGCAGCGGTGTGTGCGGAACCGCCGCCCAAAAACGGGAAACCCTGGTGGTGCCGGACGTGCATCGCTTTCCGGGGCATATCGCCTGCGACAGCGCGTCCAACTCGGAAATTGTGATTCCACTCATAAAGAACGACCGGCTTTTAGGCGTCCTCGATGTGGACAGTCCCGAATTTAACCGCTTTGACGAAGAAGACCGGAAAGGGCTGGAGAAAGTGGTACAGATTTTTTTATTAAGCACACATTTTGTATGAAATGTTTTAACAGAAATTTCCGCCTTAGTCATAAATACATTCAAAATTCATAGTATCCGTTCGAACCGGTATTATGTAACCGCTGCTGTCGGTCAAATCAAAAGCTACATAAATCTTTTTGCCACAGGGACTGGGAAAGGTTGTTGAATGTTCCGGTACCCTGATAACATCCACGGTGTCCACTTCCAGCGGAGTTACACGGATTGTTTCCCAAAAACCCAGTAAAATTTCGGTTAAAAGCGAATCTTTGGGAAAAAAGAAAACTTTACCGTTAATTGCTTTAATCCCTGCAATCGTATCCGTTGGATTTGTGTTGGTCAGTTCCAACTGAAAATGAATCCGGTTTGCATCGGAAGTGCTGGAAGATGGTAAATTAGCGTAAGCTTTTCCGTCAAGGTAGCGCACTTGTAGCCATTTAAGAACAGGTTCCTCGGGTGGGGGATATTTACAGGTGCTTTCCGTGCAGGAAAACAGAGCCCACGTCACAATGAAAGCCATAAAACTAAATGTTTGTCGGAAGGGGTTCATGATCTCTGCTCCAATGAAATTCCGTTTTAAAAAATAATGATGGTATTTGGGGAGGGCAAGGACAAAACAGCCTGGATGATATGGGCAAAAAAAAACCGCCGAAAGTTCCGGCGGTTTTCATGTTTGTGGAGCTGAGGGGAGTCGAACCCCTGACCCCTTGAATGCCATTCAAGTGCTCTCCCATCTGAGCTACAGCCCCAAAAGCGGAGCAAATATAAGTTATTATTAAACACATGTCAACTTTTAGATGTCGATCAGTTTTTCGATTTTTTCCGCATTTGCCATCAGTTGTTCGAGGGTCTGTTCCCCGGAAAAAATTACGTCCGGTTTAAAAGAAACCGGATATTCCTGTGCATCCATGGCCTTTACGTAAAAAATGACTTCCGGATGATACACCTGATCCCAGATCAGATCGTCCAGCCACTGCACGCCGCGTTTTTCAAGGAAAACATACAGCCGGTTGTTGTTGAACAGTAAATCTCTAACGCGTTCTTTATACCGTTTAATATTATCCGGCGTAGGTGCGCTGTTAATGATTAGAAGATTATTCATCTTTGCATACTCGCATTGATTAAACCGTACTGTACATCTTTTTTACAGATTTGGTAATGGTTGTTGCCATAGGTACCGGATATCCTCCCGTATATCGCTACATGGTAACCAGAACGTATAAGATTGAACAAGAATTGTGCCATCGGTGGGAAGGGGAGTTTATGAGGTAAAGGTATAGAGGTATGGGGTATAAAGGGATTGTAATAGACAGTGGTACAAATTTCGCGATATTTAATTGGCTGAGACAGGTTAAAGTTTATGCGGTATTAACAGTCCTTTTGGAGAAGATTTTTCAACTTAAGCTTAACGTTAAAAATCCGTATTCCACTTTTTTCCTTATACCTTAGTTATGCCAGGAATCAAGTCCAAAAGACAAAAATCTTTCTTTTTTGGGCGTAGGCACCCCACCGAAATATTTCCCCTATTTCAGCGCAAAATAGAGCTCCGCTTTTTTTTAAACCTTTCCAAAATTTAAATCAATCTGTTATAAGTACTCTGGCTTATTGATTTTTTATTGGCTCAGCTACATGTTATCTATTATTTTGAAATAAGTGCTGCCGCAATCTATCCAAGCTTATAGCCCAGAAAAGGTATGCATCGGTCTGCACGAACAAAAATTACCCTTTTGGAAAGGTAGTTTCTTCCATTACGAAACGACACCTTTTACATAGATTGTTTCGTTTAACCAAATGTAACGCATGCGACTGATCAGTTTCCGGGCTATACGAATGATGATTTTTTGTTTGGTCATGCGTTTTATATAATTAGAAAATGCTAAAGTGAGCGCCGGGTCTGGCCTGACCGAAACCCAGGCCGCCTCTATGATTAACTTCCTGAAATACTTATTATGTCGATGGGTTAGTCCTTTGGTATATGTATTGTACGAATCAGTGCAATTGTTTCAATCCTGCTTATGAAATTATAAGAACAATAGAAA
>CAZJNP010000068.1:0-10259 GCA_964547355.1 uncultured Calditrichaceae bacterium | reverse complement strand
CCTTTAAGTCATCGTCTTCAGCCGCATGTCGCAGGTCGCATTTTACATCGATGTCCAGTTCGAATTTTTGTCCCAATTCGCGTTCGGCCTCGTAATAACCGTGATGGGCATAAAAGGTCACGTTTTTTAACCGGATCGCATCCAAATTGCCATATCCTTTTTAGTAAATTAAAATTAAAATACCAAGATTGGTGAAATGAAGCAACCGCCAATAAGAAATTTTTTGCGTGGCAAGGAATGGATTAAATATTGTCGAATTTTTTTGGGTGAATGTTTTTTTACTAAAAATATTGGGACTTATACGTACTCGGTAACTAAAATCGTGAATAAAAAATAAATGGTTGACATCTGCGGCCATTAAAGGTACGTTTAAGCTAAAAATATACATAAGTAGTAAAGTGATATTCATGAAAACCACCAGCTTAACGGAAATGGATCGTCAGGCAAAAAATATTTTGATGCAGTAGAACAAGGCGAAACCATCTTGGTTGCGTGCCGCAGTCGTGTGATTGCCCGTATTGAGCCGTCCGATAATTCAACAAAACCGTCGTGGAAGCAAGGCGCGATGCGTTTAACAATCCATGGTGCTATTTTAAGCAAAAATATTAGCCAAAATAGGGCCGGAGGTAGATACTGGATTAAAGAAGATACATGTAGCGTTCGATTCTTTAATCAGGGCCGAATCGTTTTATTGCGTCTGCGCAGAGGAGAAAACACACCGGAAACTGCCTCACAGCAAACGAAGCAAAGCCCTTATAAGTAATTTTGATTTTTATTTGTGCGTTTAAGCAAGTGCACAAGGATGTAACATTTTTATCTTAATATTAAGATTAAACTTTAAGGAATAGTTTCAATGGAAAATGAATTAAAATTACCTAAAAACCGCATCATCAATAAACGGGAAAATGTTTACAGCGCAAATTCCAATAAAAAAGGAATTGCCGGATTTCTGGAAATGCTTTTACGCCGGTTCAGGACTGGCACTTTTCTGATCGCATTAATGCCGTTATATGTTGTTGGCATTGTGGCTATGGGCATATCGGCTACACCGGGCGTTTATTTTTTTATGTACGTATTACACGCCACGCAGGAATGGGCGCCTGTTTTTCATTATGCAGCGGTTTCAACGGCTGTGATAGCCGCGTACTTTTTGTACGGCATCTGTCTGATATTTGTGATTCCTTTTGTCAACTGGATACTGCCGTTTAAGATTAAACCATTCCGCGGTAGTTATTTTTCCTTACAAAGCGTACCCTGGTACATTCACAATGCGTTGACGTACATCGTCCGTTACACCTTCCTGGAATTTGTCACTCCCACGCCGCTCAATACCTTGTTCTACAAAATGATGGGAATGAAGATCGGTAAACATGTGCATATCAATACCACCAATATTTCTGATCCCGGATTGATTGAGATCGGAGATTACGTGACGATCGGCGGCTCCGCGCATATCATCGCCCATTACGGTCAAAAAGGTTACCTGGTGCTCTCCCATGTGAAAATCGGTGACGGTGTGAACATTGGTATCAAATCCACCATTATGGGAGATGTGGAGATCGGACCCGGCGCCATGATCGCCCCGCATGAAGTCATTTTGCCCAAATCGCGTATTCCTGCCAAACGCCGCCCGCCTAAGGTGGTATATAAGGAAGATTTGGAAGAAACGGAGGACATAGCAAAGCGTTCGGTAGTTTAAGAGCGGTTTGAACGGTTTGTCCGTGAATTAAGCATGAATGCAACGGATAAGGAAAAAGTTCAAAACATAACAAAAAAGCCGGTTTTTAGCCGGCTTTTTCATTTAAGGTTATTCCCGATTATTCTACCGGCGGCCGCCAGTTTTTCCAGGATTCCAATTCTGCGACCACATTTCCAATGAAGACTTTCAGATAAGCCTTTAAGGGCGGTCTCTGGCTGTCCCGTGCAAACCAGCCCTTAAACGGTCCGGTTACGCCAGCAATGCCCTTCATATTAATTACACCTGTAATAAAGTAAGAAGGCACGGGGTGGGGAATGCTTTTGAGATGGATCGAACTGTCTGGACCCAGGTAATTCAGATAGACCTTTCCCAATTGATCGTTCAAAAAAGAGGTGACCGTATCTTTGCCTATGGTGGAAAGTCTGCGCCGGGCATGGAAAATAAGCGAAATGCCGTCATACACCGGTTCTTTTAGGGGCAGCTTCACCTGCCGGTAGCGGGTGGTGTCTTCCTGATCCATAAAATCAATGGTGAAAAAACTATCGGGATAGTAAAAGCGATAGATCGCTTTCTGGCGTTTATTGTAGATTTTTTCGGATGCGATGTAATGTATCGGTCGGAATTGATCATCCAGATAACAGGTAAATACCGAGTGCATATTGACAAAAAATAACATGGGATTGGAATCGATGTGGAAGGTAATTTTATGCACCATGGTAGAATCGAACATCAAGGAATCTTCGATACATAAACGCACAGTGCCAAGACGCACAAAAGCCCATTTGACTTTATAGGTGAGTTCTTCTCCGGTTCTCCAATGAAATTCTTCTGAACTGAAAAGCAATTGAGCTGAGAAAAGGATGAAAAGCAGATAAAAAAGAACTCTATTCCGGTTTGTCATAGGCCTGAACTTCCTGATTTTCAGAATCACTTAAAGAATAAATATACTACTCGCTGAGTTTTATTGCAAACATACGGATTCTCTTTCCAATTATAAACAAACGATCCGGTAAAAAATAGTCGTGCTTGCTTTTATTTTGGAATAAAATTTATTACATTGAAGCGTCTTTTCTGGGGTTTTGGATAGAAGAGCTCGACCTAACTTATTTTTTTTCGGAATATAAATTGCGGACTGAACACTTATTTGCGTAATCCCAAAATCCTGTTTTAATTATTACCGATATATTTCTAAACCAGGAAAGAAATGTATGAGGGGAAATACCCGCACAACCAACCCGGGATTTAAATCAATAAACAATAAATGATATTGAAATGAAAGGAAGATTATGAAAACGTGGATGTTATTTTTGATCTTAATGGCAATGGTATGGTCTGTAACGGCCGGGGATTATGAGATCGCATTCAACCAGCCGGGAAGTGAAATATACGAATTAAATTTCACACTTAACGATTACCAGGTCATTCAGGAAGTCCATGACGGACAAACCTTCAGTAACTTGCATTTTAGTTCCAGTGTTTTTCTGGAGAAAAAAGGATATGCCCGCTTACCTTATGTGTCGGCAGCCATTCAGTTACCACCGGATCGCAATGTGGACCTGCAGATCACGGCCAGCCAGTACGAAGAAATTAACCTCTCTAATCCCTTTTTGCCCTCGCGGGGAGTGATTTACCGCTGCGAAAATCCGGACACCATTCCCTATGTCATCGATCCAGGTTCTGTGCAGGATAACTGGTATCCGGCTTCTCAGGCCGAAACCAGCAGGCCGTTTATTATCCGGGATGTGCGTGGTGTGAGCGTGTATTTTTATCCGTTTATCTACAATGCCGAAAAAAATGTACTGCGCGTTTATCGCAAATTAACGGTACGGTTGATTGAGAATGATCAGGAGCCGGTCAATCCGCTGACCCATCAACCCGGAAACCGGTTGGTGGAAACGGAAAATCTGTATGGATCCGTTTTTATGAATTACAGAGCTTCGGAAGATCTGCATATGGCACAATACGGAGACCTTCTGGTAATCACCACCGCCCGGGATGAAACGGCCATTGATTCTTACATCCAGTGGAAACGGGAAAAAGGATTCAACGTAACTAAAGAAGTGGTGGCCACAGGTACGCTGGTTAAGGATTTGATCCAGCAGAAGTATAATGAGAATCCCAATTTACTGTACGTACAGTTAGTGGGGGATTGGGAAGATATCAAGAGCGAGCTGGGTACTTCGTCCAATTTGCCGATGGACCCGGATATGGGCTGCGTTTCCGGGGATGACGATTTTCCCGATATTGCCATCGGCCGTCTTTCGGCTAAATCGGCCGATGACGTGACGGTTCAGGTAAACAAGATCATTAATTACGAAAAAACGCCGGTCACCGGCAATAACTGGTTCATCACCGCGACCGGCATTGCGTCTGATCAGGGACCGGGCGACGACAATGAGTATGATTACGAACACAACGACGTTATCTGGAACGACAAACTCGATCCATTTACTTTTGATTATTACAACGATATTTACGATCCATCCGCCACTAAAGCGGACGTTAGTACGGCCGTAAATAACGGCACCAGTCTGATCAACTACACCGGGCACGGCTCATCCACCAGTTGGAGCACCAGCGGATTCAGCAACAGCGATGTGCAAAATCTGACCAATGGGGAAATGCTGCCCTGGATTATTTCCGTGGCATGCAACAACGGCGAATTTAACATCACCAGCGGGGATTGTTTTGCCGAAGCCTGGCTGAAAAAGGACAACGGAGGCGCGGTGATGTTTTTGGGCTCCACCATCAGTCAGCCCTGGGACCCGCCCATGCGCGGCCAGGATTATTTTATGGATGTGGTAATCGGCGGTTACAATTACGACGATCATCCCGGGCAAAGCGGGCTGAATACCACCGAACAGCGCACCACGGTGGGCGCCATTGTGGTAAACGGCTTTAACCTGATGCTGAGTGAGTCGAACACCAGCTCCGATCTGGAAACGGTGCAGACTTGGACCACTTTTGGCGATCCTTCCATGCAGGTGCGTACGGCAGACCCGGCCCCCCTGAGCCTGTCCAACGAAACCATCCGGGTGGGGCAGACCTTTACCACCACCGTTACTTCAAACGGACAGCCGGTCGAAGGCGCCATGGTGGCTATTTCTCAGGACGGTAGTTATTACAGCGGTGTTACGGACGTAAACGGTGACGTCAGCATAGACCATGATTTCAGTGCAGGAACAGCCCTGCTGGTGGTAACGGCCTTTAACTGTCAAACTGTGTACAAAGAAGTGGACGTCATTTCAAGCGATGGTCCCTGGATCGAAGTGTACAGCTACAGCGTGGACGATACCACGACCGGTAACAGCAACGGCCAGGCCGATTACAACGAATCGATCCTGCTTAACGTGGCGGCGAAAAATACCGGCAATGAAACTGCTTACGGCGTACAGGGCGTTTTGTCCAGCGACGATGCCTATATTCAAATTACCGACGACAGCCACACTTATGGGGATATGGCACCCGATCAGGTGGTACCGGGCGACGACGCTTTTGCCTTGGATATCGCCGACGGTGTGCCGGATCAGCACAGCGCTCTGTGCCGGGTGACCTTCAGCGACGATTCCAGCAATAACTGGACTTCCGACCTGGAACTGGTGATCAACGCACCGGACCTGGGCACCGAAAGCCTGACGGTGGACGATTCACAATCCGGCGACGGCAGCGGCACCCTGGACGCCGGTGAAACAGCAGATCTGGTGATTTTAACATTCAACCAAGGCCATGCCTCCGCGCCCGGTACCGTGGGCGAGCTTTCCTCCAATAGTGTGTATCTGACCATCAATAACAACACCTCCGACCTGGGCACGCTGGCGCCGCTGGATTCGGTGAACGCCGTGTTTAATGTAACCGCTTCCGAATCCACTCCGGAAGGCACGGAAATTGAGGTGTATTATCAGGCCACCTCAGGCGCATACACCACGTTAGATACGTTTGTAATTGTGGTGGGCAGCAAACCCGTTTACGTCATGTCCGACACCACCGTTTATGTGGATAACGGATATTTTTACGACAGCGGCGGTCAGGATGGGGAATACAGCAACCGCGAAAGTTTAACCATGACCTTCTATCCCGCCGATCGCAGTCCTGCCGTGAAGGCCGACTTTACTTCCTTTGTTTTGAGCGATCTGGACGAACTGTATATTTACGATGGCGTTGACCGCAACGCGCCTCAGGTGAGCGGCAGTCCTTTTACAGGTACAAACAGTCCGGGCGAAGTCACGGCCACCAATCCCGACGGGGCGTTGACCTTCTATTTCAGTTCCAACCTGATCGGCACCGAAGCCGGATGGTCTGCGGATATCTATTCCACAGTCATTTCCGATGCAGAAGACGCGATCCGTTCCAAAGCGCTTACGTTTGAATTGAAAGGGAATTACCCGAATCCGTTTAATCCCTCTACGATTATCCGCTATGCGCTGGCACAATCCGGGCCGGTACAGTTAACGGTGTTTAATGTGTACGGACAAAAGGTGCGCGAACTGGTGAACGGCTTTCAGGAGAAAGGTGCTTACCGGGTAACATTTGATGCGACCGGATTGAGCAGCGGGGTGTACTTCTGCAAGTTGCGCGCCGGAACGTTTGAAGCGGTGCACAAAATGTTGTTGATCCGGTAACCGTTCACCGCAGGAGAACAAAGCACACAGCGGTAGCGCGAGCTTAAGATCGTGGTAGAATAAATAATGGTTAGAAACGGAGTCGGTAGGCGCAAGCTTCAGCTTGTGTAATGCTTTTGCATGTGGATCGATGCTTTCTGCGTGTTTTAAACATGCGAATGGTTTGAGGCCCCGTCAGCGTACAGGGTAAAAGCAGGAGCAAGAGTAAGAGCAAGAGTATGAGCAGGTCGCTCGCGGCGGGAATGACAGAGCATAAACGCCGGGGACGATAAAAAAACAGGAATTAATACGTATGGCACAAAAATTATTCATTATCCTTTTAATTCTGACAACGGTGCTGTTCGCGCAGCAGAAAGGACAGCCGCACTATCTGACACCGGCCGAACAGGCGCTGCTGGAAACCTACCAGCCGCCGGTTTCCACGCGTGGCAATCCCGAACCGCCGCCGGTGCCGGTGCGCACCATGGCCGAATGGGAAGAATTGTCCGGGCTGATGATTACCTGGGCTTCCTATTACGATATTCTGGCGCAGATTGTGGATTATGCTCAGGAAGAAGTGACCGTTTACATCGTATGCGACGACTCCACTCAGGTGAAAAATTACCTGCAATACAGCGGCGTGGAACTGAAAAATCTGAAATTTCTGATCGAAGATTATAACACCGTCTGGTGTCGGGATTACGGTCCCTGGACGGCTTATGCGGAAGATACGGACAGTCTGTACATCATCGACTGGATTTACAATCGCCCCCGGCCGGACGACGATGTGATTCCTTCTGCTTTTGCGGATTACATCGGTGTGCCGGAATACGAAGCCACCCAGGACCCGGACGATCTGGTGCATACCGGCGGTAATTTTATGGTGGACGGACATGGCACGGGATTTTCTTCCAAATTGATTTTAGAGGAAAATGAGGACAAAACCGAGGCCGAAATCGATGATATCATGTACCGATATCTGGGCGTGAACCGTTACATCCTGATGGATGTGCTGCCCTATGACGAAATCCACCACATCGATATGCACATGAAACTGCTGGATGAGGAAACCCTGCTGGTGGGTGAGTACCCGGAAGGCGTTGCAGACGGACCTCAGATCGAAGCCAACCTGCAATACATTTTGGACAATTATCAGACCTGCTATGGCCGGCCTTACCGCGTGGTGCGCATCCCCATGCCGCCGGATCAGTACGGCCGCTATCCCGACGAAGGCGGCGACTACCGCACCTACACCAACTCGGTCATTGTCAATAAAACCGTCATCGTGCCCACTTACGAAGAACAGTACGACACCACCGCCCTGCGCATTTACCGCGAAGCCATGCCCGGGTACCATATCGTAGGCATCGACTGCAACGACATCATCTCAGCTCTGGGGGCGATCCACTGCATCACCAAAGAAGTGGGCGTCCGGAATCCCGTTCTGATCTCGCATGCGCCCATTCTCCATGCGTACGACACGCAGGAATCTTACCAGGTGGTGGCGCAGATTACCACCAACAGCGGCGTGGACACGGCCATTGTGTATTGGTCGGTGGACACCACCCAGGGATTTAGCGCGAAGGGAATGACCGCCACGCAGAACGACAGTTTTTACGCCGCCATTCCGGGACAATCGGCCGGCACGGAAGTGTTTTATTATATTTCCGCCACGTCCAATTTGGGCAGAACCGTGTACAAACCGCTGGTGGCTCCGGCCGGCACTTTCAGCTTTACCGTGGAAGAACCGTCCACAGTGACGCAGAAAAGCGCAACGCTGCCCCGCGGTTTCACGCTGGAACAGAACGCGCCCAATCCGTTTAGCTTGAGTTCGGCTTCCGGAAGAGCCCCGGATACGCGCATCGCTTTTACCGTTATGCAGCCCGGCCGGGTGGAACTGACGGTTTACGATCTGCTGGGGCGGAAGGTACGCACATTGGTTAACGGCTACCAAAGCCCCGGTCGTCACGCCGTGCGCTGGGCGGGTTTGAACGACGCCGGTCAGCGGGTAAGCGCCGGTGTGTACATTCTTTCCCTGCGATTTGATCGTCAACTGAAAACCAAAAAAATGCTTTTGGTGCCTTAAGAAATCGCATGAAATAAACATCGTTTAACCAAAGAGGAGGTGCAGAATGGCAAAAAAGAAGATTTTGATGTTTGTAGGCGATTTCATGGAAGATTACGAGGCGATGGTGCCCTTTCAGATATTGACCATGGTTGGTCATCAGGTGGACGCTGTGTGCCCGGACAAAAAACCGGGAGACAAGGTAAAAACGGCCATCCATGATTTTGAAGGCGATCAGACGTATTCGGAAAAGGTGGGCCACTATTTTACGGTTAATGCGGATTTTGATCAGGTGAATCCCGCCGATTACGATGCTCTGGTGATTCCCGGTGGTCGGGCGCCGGAGTATTTGCGGCTGAATGAGCGCGTGCTGGAAATGACCCGCCATTTTGCCCAGGCCAACAAACCGATCGCAGCGATCTGCCACGGACCGCAGATTCTGGCCGCGGCCGGTGTGCTGGAGGGCAAAACCTGCTCGTCCTATCCGGCAGTCAAACCGGAAGTGGAAAAAGCCGGAGCCACCTGGGGCGCCAACAACGATACCTTTTCCAATGCGTACACGGACGGAAATCTGGTGACCGCGCCTGCCTGGCCGGCCCATCCGGAATGGATGAAACAGTTCCTGAAAGTGCTGGGTTCGACCATTGAACCTTAACATTAAGAAGAAGCCGACGGATTGTTAGCCTGCGAAGGGCAAAACCGTAGTTCTTTATAAAAGCCCCTTTCGGATTTGAACCGGGAGGGGCTTTTTTAGTGTTGGGGTGTATTTACAAGAATGGGTTTTATGTTATTGCGTTATTGATTATTAAACAAGTGTGTCGCATTGTGGTGTGCTTTGCTCCAGAGGAGCGCCATGTTTTTAAAGAACATGGAAAAAATTCTAAATAACAAATCCCAAATTCCAAATAAATTCCAATAACCAAATTCAAAACATGGGCATGTCAGGACGCAAAGACGTAATGCTTTTTTTAATTAAGTTCGAGAGCGAGAGCCAAGCACCCCCGGCTCCGTAGGAGCGGTATGTTTATAGCTGTCAAATACACGTCTTACAAAAATAACCCCGTAGGGGTAGAACATCCAACCGCCGTAGCAATCGTCAAAAAGAACGAGGGGAAAAAACCCAAATCCCAAATAAATTCCAATAACCAAATGCAAAACATGGCGCGTAAAGGCGCTAAGATGCTAATGAGGAATATCCAATATTTTTCACCCAATGCCAACCGAAGAAACCGTTAATCGATTGCAGAAAGCCGAACTTAATAAAAATCTTGATTTCTTGCTCCCGTTGATTAATTTAACGGTGTATTTCCATATAGTTAATTAACCGTAGACAGAAACGCTGTATCGTCCAATCACGAAATTCACGTACCGGTCAGCGCGCTCAGGTACAAGGGAAATGCCGTTTTTTAGCGGTTACTTCCCAAAACCATGAATGGGTTCCAGTTTTTAAATTTAACCGGAGCAAACCCAATGAAACGTATCTTTAGTCATTTTTCATTGGCGAAAACCACTCCCGTAAGTGACGCCCTTCGGCGCACTTTCGCGCTTATTCTTTTGTCATTTTTCTTTTTTCATTTGTCATGCAAAAAAACCACCGCTCCCCTGCCCCCGTCCCACCAGCCGCCCACACTCATGAAAGCGCACCTGACCGTGGAAGAGGCGACCTGCACCGAGGTATGGTTGAGACTGAAAACAGAGGAAGCGGAGGAAACAGAGATCGATTCCACAAAACTTACATTGCGTTTGTACCGGAACGACCGTCTGGTGGCGGTGAAAACTTTTACCGGGGGGGATACGCTGCTGTACGATGCAGGTCTGCTACCGGCTACAGACTACGCCTACTGGGCGGAAATGGTTAGGGACAGCCTGCGGGTGGGCCTAAGCGACACCGTTACCG
>CAZJNP010000067.1:0-10275 GCA_964547355.1 uncultured Calditrichaceae bacterium | reverse complement strand
GGGTGACGTTGGTAAAGGTTTTTAAATAAATATATTAGGAAACGCGTTAAAAGTAATAATGAAAGGAAATGATTATTTGGCAACCGGATTGCAAGAGCTCTATGGCCGGGACACATCCGTTATCGTCGGGCAGCAAGAAAGATATCGCAAGATAACCGAAAAGTTTCATCAGTATTTTGATATGGACCCCACCGGTTTTTTCAGTACGCCGGGACGTACGGAAATCAGCGGCAACCATACCGACCACAATCACGGGCGGGTAATCGCCGCGGCGGTGCATCTGGATGCAGTGGCGGCCGCCGCAAAAACGGACAATAAAAAAATAACCGTTTTTTCGGACGGATACAAACAGCCTTTTGTGGTTTCGTTGAATCATTTGGAACCTTTAAACAAAGAGACGGGAAATACTACGGCTTTAATCCGCGGCATTGCCGCAAAATTAAAAGAGCTTGGCTATGCAATCGGAGGATTTAACGCCGTTATTCATAGCGATGTTTTGCCTGGTTCGGGTCTCAGCTCCTCAGCCGCTATAGAAGTGCTGATCGGAACCATATTTAATCACCTTTATAACGGAGGTGCAATTGAAGCACACATCATCGCGCAGACCGGTCAATATGCGGAAAATTATTTTTTCGGGAAACCCTGCGGCCTAATGGATCAGTTAACCTGCGCAACGGGCGGTATCATCGGGATTGATTTTAAGAACCCGCAGCAGCCGGAAGTGGAAAAGATCGATTTTGATTTTGCCGAACATAATTTCAAGCTGATGGTAGTAAATACCGACGCAACGCACGCCAATCTAACGGAAGAATATGCCGCCATTCCGCAAGAGATGAAAGCGGTGGCCGCGGCGCTGAATAAAACAACCTGCCGCGAGATTTCAATGGAAGAGCTGTTGCGGCATCTACCCACGCTGCGCAAAAAGACCGGCGACCGCGCCGTTTTGCGTGCCATGCATTTCTTGACGGAAAACCAGCGCGTACGGGAGCAATTGCGCGCGTTTAAAAGCAACGATTTAACTCATTTCCTTTCATTGGTGCGGGGCTCTGGGAATTCGTCGTTCAAATGGCTGCAAAATATTTACTGCGTTAAAAACGCAAACGAGCAGAGTGTGGCTCTGGCGTTGGCCTTAACGGAAAGATTCATCGCGGAAATCGGAGCGGGCGCGTGCCGGGTGCACGGCGGCGGTTTTGCCGGCACCATTCAGGTTTTTCTGCCGCAATCGGAAATGCTGCGTTATGTAATGTACATGTCGCCGTTTTTCGGTGAAGAAAGCGTCATTCCGTTGACCCTCCGGCAAATGGGGGCGGTAAGAGTTGACGGGATTCATTAGAAAAAAAACGAGTTTTTTTGTAATATGGTACGCGCTGGACAGGCTAAAGAAAAACAAAGAAAGCGCAACGGAAAGTTCCGGCCATTAATAAATTATCAAGGAGTGCGATATTTCTTTTGAATAACAACGATACGGAAGTAATTTTGAGGAAACCCCATGTTAAATAAAAAAAATATTCCGCTTTTATTTTTACTGCTCGTTTTAATCTTCGGTTGTGCGCTGCTTAAACCCACCCGTCCTCCGGAGCACCTGGAAATGTTTCCCGCCGCCGAGCGCGAGTTTCGCGCTGTGTGGGTGGCTACGGTAGCCAACATTGATTGGCCCAGCGTGCCGGGACTGACTACGGAACAACAACAGCAGGAAGCCATCGCCATTTTGGATACAGTGAAAAAGCTGAACCTCAATGCGGTAATCTTCCAGGTTCGGCCCCAGTGCGATGCTTTTTATTCAAGTGAACTGGAACCCTGGTCCTACTATCTTTCCGGACAGCAGGGAGTGGCTCCCAATCCGTTTTACGATCCCCTTGAATTCTGGATCACCGAAGCGCATAAACGGGGACTTGAACTACACGCCTGGTTCAATCCCTATCGGGCGCACCATCCAAAGGGCGGCGAAGTGTCCGAATATTCCATTGTCAAAACCCGCCCTGAACTGGTCAAAAAACTGGAAAATGGTTACTACTGGCTGGATCCGGCAAAACAGGGCACTCAGGATCATTCTTTTGCGGTAGTGATGGATGTGGTAAGGCGCTACGACATCGACGGTGTGCATTTTGACGATTATTTTTATCCATACCCCTCTTACAACGGCAATAAAGATTTCCCTGACGACGACACCTGGAATGAGTACAAACGGGCCGGCGGCAAACTGAAGCGCAAGGAGTGACGGCGCCAGGCAGTCAACACATTCATCCACAGTCTGTACAAAGCGATTAAGGACGAAAAGCCGTTTGTGAAGTTTGGCCTCAGTCCGTTCGGCATCTACCGCCCGCAACATCCCCGTTCTATCAGCGGATTCGATCAGTATGACGTACTTTTTGCGGATGCACGACTGTGGCTAAATGAAGGCTGGGTGGACTACTGGTCACCGCAACTCTACTGGCCGATCAACCGGATTCCGCAAAGTTTTCCTGTATTACTGGGCTGGTGGGTACGGGAAAATAAAAAAGACCGTCATCTCTGGCCGGGGCTGTTTACCAGTAAGGTGAAGGATGAAGCCGGAGTGGATGAAAACCTGAATCAAATCATGATCATAAGAGGATTTGAGCCCACGGCGCCGGGACACATTCATTTTAGTGCCAAAGCGTTGATGGATACCAGCGCCACACTTTCGACAGCGCTCCTAACTGGTCCGTACCGAAGACAGGCCCTAGTGCCGCCATCGCCCTGGCTGGACAGTGAAGCGCCGCAGCCCCCGCAGGTGAGTTACGCTCTGCAAAACGACACGTTGATGATCCGCTGGTCGCACCAGCATAAAGAGGATGTTTTCCGATGGGTGGTGTACTATCAGCAGGGAAAGGCGTGGAACTATCAGATTTTAAATAAAGAGGATGCCCATTTAGAAATCCCCTTATATACAGTGACGGAGGAAACAGATGAAAAAGTAGCGATCACGCAAATCGCTGTTTCGGCAGTGGATCGGAGCGGAAACGAAAGCGCCCACCGTACGGTCCGAATTCTATCAGTAAAATAAAAGGGGACTCTGTAAACACAGGAGCCATCCCACATTTCCTTTCTATTTTACTGTTTAAAACCGACTTAATAATCGCAAAACGTTCCAGAAAGGATGTAACCAAATTATAGAATGACAAAAAAGCGTTATCCACATTTTGGATTACCATACCAGTAAGCCTAAACATAAGCTTCTTTACCGCAAACTATGCACAAAGGCATACATTAAATAATAACCTCGCAGTAGCCGGTTTAATTGTTTTTATCACCGACTATATGAAAGGGACGTAAAGAATTATTCCCAAACTCTTTTAGCAAAAAGAGGAATTGTTTCTTTTGGTAAAACCAACCTGAAACCATCTTTATTAGTGATGATGAACTGTAACATTGGAGAAAGTGCAGCATTATACGGATCCCCCGAAAAGGGAGAAAAGCGTCAGAGCGTGGGGGTAGAATTTTGGTGATTTTGCGTACTTTCCTGAAAAACAGATGTTAATTTTTCTCTGAAAGAACGGAGCAAAAAATGACGCGCACGTGTTTCTTCTATTTTTCTTAGAAAATAAATGCTTTTATTCTTCCTACCCCAGCGTTACCGTAAATAGATCATTTTTCGGATTAAAACCGAGTTGCCAGTTTTTAATCGATAGAAGTAGATGCCGGAACTCGCCTGCTGACCGTTATTGTTAGCGCCGTCCCAAATAAGGGAATGCATTCCGGCGGACTGGTAATTCTCAACCAGCGTCCGAACTTTTTGTCCAAGGATATTGTGTATAGTCAGAGTTATGTTTTCTCGTTTAGGTAAATAATATCGGATCGTTGTCGTGGGATTAAACGGATTCGGATAATTTTGATATAATGTCATTCGCCCGGGTAAATTTTGTGATTGATGATCATCTAAAAATACGAGGGAGTTAAATTCGTAGACGTCCTGCCCGGTAAGCGGCTTTTGGGTTTTTACAAGAATAACATCTCCGGGTTGCGGAGGGGTATCGTTTTCCAATCCGTTTAAAGATATTGACCACGAAAATTGAGGCTGGCCTGATGTATCCCGTTCGATAATGTAGAGAACGTCCGATCGGGAGAAGGCGTGGTCGCCGTCGACGTCCGAAAAGAGAATCTCTGCCGGCCGGGCGGCAGTAAGGTTTTCCACTTTGAACTTGACGGTGTAAGGCGTTTGTCCGAATGCGTCACTGGTTGTATCCACGATCTGATCGTATAACGTAATGCGGTAGTCATAAGGATAAGGGATGCCATGGTAAATCGTACCGTTAAGGTTGATTACCGGTAGAAAAACAGATATTTCTAACGTGGAAGCACCGATACGCCAACCGGTGCTGTCTTTGTTTACTAAGGGCGGATCAAAATCGTTGATTAGTAAACGAAAACCGTCAAAAAGTGGACCTTCGGTAACTCCGTCCAATTGCGTGGCGTCATTAACGACAACTTCCCCTGTGACTACATCCGACACATCGTAAGTTTTTTGGTTGCCTGTTGAATCGTTAAAAGTAATCCGATATACGTGGCCCTTAATCTGAGAGGAATCGACTACCACTGGATTGATTACAGCATCACTGTTTCCGGAAAGGTGTGTGATCACTGAGCCTGGTAACAAGGTTCGTGCATTGGAAATCTCAAAAAAGCCCGATGTGTCGGCAACTTCCACTGTACCATCATTACAGCGTAGCCGTAAACGGTAGTTGGGGGAATTGGCTGCTACCTTTGTATTCCAGTAAAACAACTGGTTGTTCTGGGCATTGACTAATAGTGGCTCCCAGGTATGGCCATCGTTTGTGGAAACATCCAGCGATATAAGAAGAGAATCGCCATCGGCATCGGCCGCCCGCCATTTTACGGGATAGATTCCGTTTAGTCGTTCTCCGTCCCGCGGATTTTGGAGCTCTATTTCCGGTGGTGTATTCCCCGGATTGTTTACGGTAAACGTGGATGAGCTTTGCGCCAGGCCAAAGCTGGTATCTCCAAGAGCTGCAATCTGTAACAAATATCGCGTCCCATCGGTTACTGACTGGGTATCCCAGAGATATTGGGTAGTGCTTCCCGGGCCCGACCATTCTACCCACCAGCTCTTCCCGCCGTTTTTACTGATGTAAATAATAATACTGTCTGGAAGCAGGTGCGGGAAGTAATCCCAAGAAATCTCTGTTTGTCCGGAGACAATTGAGCCGGGGAGAGGATTACGTATGTTGATGTCGATCTTATGGATTTTTGTTTCAAACTCGCCGTATACACCAAAATGATCTGACGGGAAGATATCATCTTTGTTGGGAAGATTCAGGATTAACCGGGTATTCAAGATTTCCCCGTACTGGCCGTCTTTCAGGAAAATATAGTCGATTCTGGCATCCGGGTTGTCGGAAGGAATGGTGAAACCGGGCTGACCAGGATTGGTCGCTGCCCAGCTATCCAGGTACACCGTGCCGCTCTCATCTGGTTCGGTTAATAAGTGAATTGGTGGTGACTCTGGGGTGGCATTAAAATCGCCGCACAACAGATTGGCTGCGGTAACACCATCTGCATCTTTGTCCGCAATAAAGTCCTTAATGGCCTGCACCTGTTGAATACGCACCTGCTCTTGATTTCCGTAAGAAAGGTGGGTGTCGAAAAAATTGACTATTCCTACAGGAGTGAGCACACGGCACCACAGGGCGTTACGGTCGAAAAGGCCCGGGGGCAAGACCAGCTCTTCACCGTCCAAAATTAAATGTCGGCTTAAAATGGCAATCCCTTCATCGTAGGTATCCCAGGCAAAATGAGCATAAGCATAAATAAAATGGTAGTAAAATCCTGTTCGGTAAGAAAGGGAGTCGGCCAGAATTTTAGCCCGGTTATCATCGCCTATCCCTGAGGTAGGCGTTTGCACAACTTCCTGCAAAGCAATTAAATCCGGCTGTATTTGCTCAAGCTCGTCAAGAATCATGGTTTGGCGGGTGGGCCAGTTGCTGTTTGGCGCGCCATAGAGATTGAAGGTGACGACGCGTAAGGTGTCGGCTGGGCTGGCTTTCAGTTGGCTTATGGGAATCATAGCTAACTGCATAAACAATGCCCACGAGAACACAGCGAGTAAGGTAGTGTGTTTCATTCCGTTCTCTCTTTGAATCTTTTTGATATTTCAATGTATATTTGGATGAATAAGAAATCAAAAATAAATGGATTTATTAGGCATAGATAAGATATATGGAGCAAGATTCATTTTTACGATGTGTAAAGAGAACACAACTGTATTAGCTGAAATTTGATCTTTGCATGTAAATTAATTTGTATTTGATCACTAACCAGTGGGGAATTAACGGAGAAAATAAAAAGCTTCAAACAAGCTTTGGCACTTTTTTCTATCTTCTTGTTTTTTGTCCGGATTTCCTACTGGCAATCGGGTGTTAACCAGGTTTTATCACTGTTCTGGTTAATCATAAAACCCTAATCGTGCCATCGAATCAATTGCCTGAATATCGATGACACGGTTTATGAGATTATCATTAAAGGTTAATTGCTTATTAAGAAAGCACGTTCTGTTTTTCTGGAGAAAACAGAACCGGTTGCCTGGAAGGTAACCATGCATATCGCGCCGATGTTTTTTTGAATTAAAATCTAAGAGTTTCTTAGGGTCGTCTTTATGACTCACACTCCGACCATTTTGTCGTTTTTACCCCCTGTTGTTCGACAAAATTGTCGAGCAACGCGTCCGCCGAACCTCCTTTTCTGCGGTTTTGCATGGACGGACGTTTTGGCATTAAAGTTGCGGATTAATCAGCTTCAAAAAATTTGAAAGGAGCAAACGGATGAGATTTGGAATGGCCGCGGTTTTTCTACTTTTTACATGGCTGCTATTGGGTTGCAGTTCCAACAAGTTTATTAGCCAAGCACCGCTGGAAAACAGTGTAATCGATGGGAAATATGACGATTGGAAAGGGATTCCGGTATTTTACAATGAAAAACCGCCCTTTTTGTTGGCGGCAACAAATAGTAACGAACGGTTAAATTTGATCCTGCGATCGAACGATCCGCGATTGGTAAGGCAAATGCGCGCTTTTGGTTTTGTGCTGTGGTTGGATGGGGATAAAACGGTGGGAGTTGAATTGCCCGGGCAAAGGCCGAATCGCGACCAAATGAATCGGGAGGAACGTCAGGCGCTTTTAGGAGTTTCCAAATAAGGGGAATTAGTGCAGATTCCTTTAAGCCGAAATGATTTTTTTCTGATAATTAAAGATAGCTCAGAAAGAATTCCATTATCTCAGATCGAGCCGTTTCAGTTTGCCTCTGGGAATGAGGAGGGGGTATATTCGTTGGAATTTGGACTGCCTTTGTTAAGAGGAAATAAAGACAAACAAGGGATCCGGGTAATTGACGGGAAAAAAATAAAAATCTGTATTGAGTTGCACGGTATATTTAGCACATCCTTGCAGCGTCCAGGAAAATCGATGGGAATGGGCATGGGCGGTAGAGGGGGAGGTGGCAAGCGAGGCATGACCGGCCAAAATCCCGGGATGCAAAAGAATCCACCAATAGAGAAAAAGGAAATCTGGTTCGATATTAAGCTGGATTGATGCGTTCCGACTAAAAAACGGAGAGTTTTATATGTCCCAAATACGTGTGGTCCTTTTTTTAGTTTTAATCAGTTGTCTGGTGACTTATTTAGATGCTCAGGACATACCGCAGAGGAGACCGCGTTTGGGCGGCCAGATTACCGGGCTGGTAATAGAACACGCCACACGGCAGCCGGTCCAGTATGCATACATTATCTTACACCGGCAAAAGGACAACGCCCAGGTTGCGGGTACGGTGACTGATGAAGATGGCCGTTTCCTGCTGGAAAAAATCAGACCCGGCGCGTACAACCTGATCGTAAAATTTATGGGCTTCCGAGCCGACACGATCCGTGACATTCGTATTGGCCGTAAGAACCGCATTTTGGATTTAGGGGAAATCCCTCTGTACGAAGTAAAAATCAGCACCGAAACCATCGAGGTGGTTGGAGAAAGAGCGGCCATTTCGTACCAGATCGATAAAAAGGTTATTAACGTAAGTCAGCAGCATACGGTTATTTCCGGAACAGCTGTGGATGTGCTGGAAACTGTGCCCTCGGTTACGGTAGATATTGAAGGCAATGTGTCCTTACGAGGCAGTACCAATTTTTTGGTGCTCATCGACAACAAACCGTCTATTCTGGATGCTACCGACGCTCTGCAGCAAATTCCTGCCAGCGCCATCAAGGACATTGAAATCATCACTAATCCCTCGGCTAAATACGATCCCGACGGCACGACCGGCATCATCAACATCATCACTAAAAAGAATGCACTGCAGGGAATGAACGGAATTATAAATCTGAACGCCGGTCTGGATGACAAGTACGGCGCGGATTTTCTGCTCAGCTATCGTTTGGACGGAATGAATGTTTATGTCGGTGCAGATTTCAACAGCCGGCACTATCCCGGTACACGAACCGAAGAGCGCCGAACCACAAGGCTGGATACCACCACCTTCATCAACTCGGATGGTAGCGCCCAACGGGAGCGCCTTACCTACAGCCTTCGCGGCGGCTTTGATTACGACGTCACAAAGCACGATGTACTCAGTTTAGGTATCCGTTACGGTTACCGTGAGGGCAAACGTACACTTACACAGGATTATCTGCAATGGACAGAACCGGAAACCGAATAAATTTCTTATGACAGTTACGGCCTGTCCAAACGCTGGGGACATTTTTATTCCATTAATCTGGACTACCGTCATAACTTTGCGAAAAAAGGGCATGTACTTTCCGCCCAGGCTCTGCTGCAAAAGCGGGACAATAACGAAGAATCCGTGGATGAATTACTTACCGCGATGGATGAAAAAGTCAGTGGAAGAACCTCTACCGAAGAAGGTCCTTCCAATCCCTTCCGTGTAAAAGTTGACTATTCACTACCCCTGAATTCGAATGATAAATTTGAAGCCGGCTATCAGAGCCGCTTTGATTATTCGGAAGACATCACCAAACTTTCCGCCTTCGATTCAATGCTGCAGGTTTACGTTGACCAGCCTCAGTTCGGGCACAGCGTTCAATACAATAACAATATTCATTCGCTTTACCTGATGTATTCGGGTGAACGGGGCAATTTGGGCTATCAGGGTGGCTTGCGCGGCGAATATACGGATCGGCAAATCACGCTTAAGGGCGAAGACCAAACCTTTACCCTTAATCGTTTTGATCTGTATCCGACGTTGCACATTTCTTACAAATTTTCCAACGGGCGACAGGTTATGGCCAGCTATACTCGGCGTTTACACCGCACCAGAGGCTGGTACCTTGAACCGTTCATTACCTGGATCGATGCCTATAATGTCCGCAAGGGAAATCCGGATTTAAAACCGGAATATATCGATTCCTACGAGCTAAGCCACCAAACGTACATTGGCCGAAACTTGTTTTCAGTGGAGGCTTACTATCGGGTGACGCACAATAAAATCGAACGCGTACGCTCGGTATACATGGAGGACGTCAGCTTGCATACCTTGGAAAATGTGGGACAGGATTATATGCTGGGTACGGAGCTTTTGTTGAATATGGATGTTTTTCGTTTCTGGAATGTAAATCTGATGGGCAATCTCTATAATTACCGCATCGAGGGTACGCTTTACGACCAGCCCTTTTCCAGAGAAAGCTTTGATTGGAATATACGCTTCAACAACACCTTTCTTCTGGGCCGGAATATTCGTCTACAGTTCAACGGTATGTACAACAGCCCCTCTGTTTCTTCTCAGGGCCGGCGTGAAGGCTATATTTCGTGGAGTGCCGGTGTGCGTCAGGAATTGCTAAAGCGCCGTTTGTCCCTTACACTGCAAATCCGTGATATTTTTGATACCGCCAAAATGGATTTTACCAGTGAAGCGCCCGCATTTTATTCCCACACCGTGTACAAGCGCAAAGCGCCCATGGTGATGCTTAATGTGAGCTATAAAATTAACAATCCCAAAAAGGAACGGAAACAAGGCAATGGGGAAAACTCTATGGATGAAGAAGATGTTTTTTAGAGTAGCATCGTTTTTAATTTAAAAAGGTGGGGATATTCGCCAACATTAAAAAATTCTTATTTTCATTTAACTCCGTATTTTAAAAGAAGTCCTTAAAAGAGTTCATTCCAGAAATTTGTCATTTGGAAAACATTGTATTTTTCTCTAAAATTGGCTGGTTGTAGCATTTCTAAGCAACCGCAGGAATAAATCATTAGGACGGTTTCATGAAGAAACAAAGATATTTTTCTTTATTTATTATTC
>CAZJNP010000066.1:0-10340 GCA_964547355.1 uncultured Calditrichaceae bacterium | reverse complement strand
CTCTGATCTCCCATAATAATGGGCACCAGTTTAAAGCGCGGTAAGACGCGCTGTAAAAAGGGCAGCTCCACTTCCAGAGCATGTTCTCCCCGTCCGCCAGCTGCCGCTTCGTGCCCCCTGCCGGAGCGATAAACGGCGGGACTCAACGCGGCCAATTGATCGGCAAAGGCTTGGTCCACTTCGATTTGCCCCAGTGGTGTGGCGTACTTCTGCCCGTCGTAAATGGACGCGCCCTGAAAATACTCCACATGCGACGGCGCGATGATCACCACCCGCTCGATCGGCCGTCCCTTAAGCTGAGCAAAGGCCTCCGCCGCCACATGCCCGGAATAAACGTAACCGGCATGGGGCACGATTAAAGCGATAACCGGCTCCTTAATCCGCGGCGCCCCGGCTCCGGCCAGCAATTGATCCACCATATTTTTCAGTTCTTCGGGATTGGCCGGATAAAATCCACCAGCCACCATGGGTTGGCGCACTTTCTGGGTGTTACCGTTTTGCGTACAGCCCAATAAAAAAAGAAAAAACAAAAGAGCCGTCCGTCTAAGCATGATGTGTTCCTTTCAAGCTCGCTGATAAACCGACTTTGTAATAAATTAAAACACATTCTGTAAAATGCAAGAAGCGTTTTTAATTTCTATCATCTGCATTTGCTTGGGAGGGTGGGGTAGGAGCGAGAGTAAGAGAAGGTGAAAGAGAACGAGCAGGAATTGGGATATGGCAACGTCAATAGACCAGCCAGGCGTCCGGGTAGCCCTTGGCGCGTACCTGTTTTAACGCGGCTTCGGCAGCGGCGCGTTGGGAAAATTTGCCCAGATACACCTTGAACAGACCGTTGGCCTTTTTGTAATAAGAAGGATATGGAAACACCTGATTTAATCGGGCCGTTAAATTCTGCGCTTTGCTTTCGTCTGATGTGACCAGTATTTGAATGGTGATGGTGCCCTCGGGTTCGGCGTTCACGGGTTGCAACGAACCCTGCGTTGAGGCCGGCTCTTCTGTTTCCTCGCCGTCCAGCATAATACGGGTACGGATTTTATGAGCCGCCACCCAGGCGCCTTCGAATCCCCGGTCCCGCACCTTTCTTTTAACCGAATCCGCCAGATAATAAAACAGATAATCGCCCACCTGCACCTTGTACATGCCTTTTTCTTTCAACACATACACCGTGTCATCAACTACGGAAGCGGCACGTTGTCTGATCTGCAAGGCCCGCAAAGAATCCAGCCCGGCAAAAACCTGTACCCGGTATCCGTCGATCCACTTGTAGATCGGTTTTTCTACCGGCGGAGGAACCAGAACGGTGTGTAGTTCCGCGTATTCGAACTTCCCTGTGCTTAATGAATCCAGAAAAGGATCGTTTACATCCGGCGCCTGATAAAACAGCACGCTGTCCGCCTCCGCTTTGGCCGTCTCTTTGCGCAGGCCGGAAAAAGGCTGACAGTTCTGCAAAATTAAAAGAGCAGTTAAAACTACCGTATAAAAAAACCAGCGCATCAGTACATCCTTTTAAGATAGGTCCCGGGGAAATATTTGTTCACCAGGATATCGTAATATTTAATTCCCTTTTCGGACAGGCGAATCGCGCCCCACTGGCACATGCCCACGCCGTGCCCGTAACCGCCCCCTCGGAACAGCAGCAGCGAGTCCCCTGCGCTTTTCACATAGAACAAGGTGCTGGGCAGCCCGCGGCCGGATCCGTCCCGGAAAAAATCGCGTATCTGGTAATCTTCCAGAACCAAGGTGGAATCGCCGAATACCAGGCGCAATTTTTTCACCCGCCCGCTAATAGAACGTTCCAGCACTTTCACCGAAAACGCCACCCGTGTGGTGTCTTCCACCTTGCGATCCAGCAGGCTGTAATGTTTCTTTTCCCGGAACAGCGAATCGATTTGTTGTAAGCTGAAAAGCCGCTGCCAGCGGAACTTCGGCGAAACCCGGCAGGCGAATTCGGCGCCCACCAAATCTTTGGTCGATTTCAGATACGGAACGCTCAGGCCAGCAAACACCTCGCCGCCAGCTTCGGTGACGCCTCCGCAGGTGGAATGGTAGTATACCGCGGCCAGTGAATCACCGTACATTAACACCGAACCGCATGTTTGCGCCAGAGCCTGATCGGCTAAGGGACGGGCGGCCTCCTGACCGGCGTACACTTGATCCTGTGTGTTGTCAAAAACATCAAAAGATTCGGTGGAGCGATCGGCCATGCGCCTAAGCGCATAGGTACGCGCGCACACCGCCTGCGCTTTGATGGCTTCAAAATAGCTCTTTTTTTCGGAAGGAATCTCAGCGGGAACCACGCCCCGCAGATAGGTTTCCAGATCGAGCTTATTGATCACCAACAGGGCGTATTCCTCATTCAGGCGCAACATCAGCCGGCCGGAATATGTGTGGTTCTGAAACCGGAAGGTGTTCTTTTCCTTCTCCGGCTCAAAATAAACCACATCCTGTCCGCCGAAGGTCAGATAGCGATTCTGGTTAAAAATCCGGTAGCTGTTGTCGTCGGGTACAAGGTAGATTTTTTTATTCTTTTTGCCGAAAACAAAACGCGCTTCTGATGTTGTTAAAATAAAATTACCCTTGAATTCAATGCTGTCTTTACTGGTTACCGCTTTCAGCAAAACGCGAATTTCCGGCGCCGGCGTTACGGGCGGTTTTCTTACGGACGGTTGGCAGGCAACCAGTATGGCCGTTAACAGAAGGCCGAATCCCTTGAACCATTTAGACACTGCAAACTCCGAGTTTATGCGATGCCAAGAACCTAAAGAATGTTCTGTTTCAATTCAAATGAATCTGGTCACTGCTTCCTAAAGGAGCAATCCCGTTTGTTCCAACGCCTGTTGAGGTTAAAGGGAATTATTTGGATTTACCGTTTTCCCTGTTTAACAAACTTAGAATCTGACTGGCGTGATTTTTCGTGTCCACTTTTTTGATCACATAGAGAATGCGCCCGTCTTTACCGATCACATAGGTCACCCGCTTGGCTACCAGCAGACCGGTGATGGGACCTTTTGCGCCGTAAAGATCCGCCACCTTTTTTTCCGTGTCGGAGAGAATCGGAAACGGAAGATCATACTTTTTGGCGAATTTCTTATGCGATTTCTGATCGTCAAAACTGACGCCCAGCACAACGATATCCCTGGAAAGCAGGGTATCAAAATTATCCCTCAAGTTACAGGCCTCAGCCGTACAACCGGGCGTGTCATCCTTGGGGTAAAAATAGAGCACGACGATCTTTCCCTCGTAATCTTTTAACTGATGTATTTTACCATTAGAGTCCGATAAAGAAAAATCCGGCGCTTTCTGTCCGACCTTCAATAAATCTCCTGCCATTGCCGCTCCTGTGATCATAAGTGTTAAAAGAATGAATGCTATTTTTGTCAAGATATTTCTCCTTTCTTGCCCGTGTTTTGATTTTCGATTATAACATCTTTTCATCCTGTTATATTTCATGCCAGCAAAATACATTTTCCTTTTGAGTTTTCGTTTTTTTCATTTATTTTATTTCACCCAATCGTCCCCGGCGGTTGGGCAAACAATATGGAGCGAACGTTTTACTGAACGGATTTGATATGAGCGGAAAAATCATCCGTCTGCTTGCGGTTATGGTCGTTGTGTTCCTGATCATCCGAAACCAGGTTCACACACTGGAAAATGCAAAAATTGCGCACACGTTTTTTTTCGACAATCAGAAATATCACCAGCAGATTCATTCTCTGGCGGTACTGGGCGATTTCAACCGTTGGGACAAAACCAGCGCCGTTCCGCTGACGGACGAGGATGGGGACGGCCTGTGGCAGGCAACGGTTAAACTGACGCCCGGATGGCACGAATACCGGTTTTTACTGAACGGTACACAGTGGCTGCGGGACTTCTCCAATCCGGTTTACGGTGGTCAACATTCCAATTCCCGGATTTACATCGATACGGTCGCCTATCCGGCCTTTTTGCGCGCCGTTCCGGCTAACGGCAGCTGGCTTTACGCACGGCCGGACACGCTGCGTCTGTTTTTTAACCGCACTCTTTCAGACAGCGTCTTAAATCTCCAGACCCTTTTATCCTTTGACGGCCTTAAAACCTGCTGTATCGTTAAAGATTCGGCGCTCTTCTTTCCGCTCCCTGCGTTAAACGACGGCGAACACCACTGGCAATTGCAACTGATTAATCTTTCCGGCGATACCGTACTGGATAAAAGCGGAATTTTCTTTTTGAATCTGCACAATCAGCCGCCAAAAGCCAATGCGGGTTATTTGCGCTTCTTGCGGGTCGGCGAGCGTGTGCGGCTGAACGGCGGTCTTTCTTACGACCCGGATTTTGAACCGCTGACCCGGTTGCAGTGGAAGCAACTTTCTGGCCCGGCAAAAGCAACGCTTAAAAATGACCATACTCCCTTTCCCGAATTCCAGCCCAAAGCTGCAGGCGTTTATACCTTCCGGTTAACTGTGGCTGACTCCATGGGGCAGACGGATAACGACATGACACGCCTGGTGGTACTAAACGCTCCGCCCGACAGCACCGCTTTTCTGTTTCGGACGAAGGACGCACCTTTTGCGGTAAAAAAAGTGGCCCTGGCCGGCGAGTTTAACCAGTGGCAAAAAAACCAGTATTTTTTTAAAGCCGACTCCGATTCCGCTTACTGGAAACTTCGCCTGGCTCTACCGCCCGGGCAGTACGAGTACAAATTTGTGCTTAACGATTCGATCTGGATTCCCGACCCAGCCAACGCGTTTCGCATTCCGGACGGCTGGCAGGGCTTCAACTCTGTCATTCAAATTCAGCCTTCCGTAAAGTTATTTCTGGACATTGACCGTTTGGGAATCACAAAAAATGAACAACGCGTGATCGTGCCTCTAAAGATTCGTGCGGAGGGAGATTACCGGGTGCGCTGGTTTGCTGACCCTCACAATCCGGGGAAGAAACATTCCTTTCGTAACAAACAACTGACTTTTGAGCGCTCCAATCCCCGTGGAGTCTATTTTTACTACGCAGTGGCGGAAAGCGACGGACGCTATTCCCGGCCACTGACGGTTTTAATCCGGCACTACGATCAAACCACCGTACATAATTTCTCTGATTCGCCGGACTGGCCGGACACCTCCGTCGTTTATGAAGTTTATGTGCGCACCTTTAGCGCGGAGGGGAATCTGGACGGGTTGATCCGCCGTCTGCCACGATTAAAAAAATTGGGCGTCAATGTACTGTGGCTGATGCCGGTGTACGACGGTCCAACGGAGCATGGCTACGCGCCCACCGATCTGTTTGCCATCGAAAAGGATTACGGAACTCTGGAGGATTACCAGAGATTGATCCGTACCGCCCACCGTCTGAACATGAAAGTGATTTTCGATTTTGTAGCTAATCATCTTTCCGACCAGCATCGCTTTGTGCGCGCAGCGGTCGATAATTTACAATCTCCTTTGCGTAAATGGTTTTTCTGGCATTCCGACGGCCGATGGGGCTACCATAACGACTGGGACACGCTGGTCAATCTGAATTACGACAATCCGGGCGTACGGCACCGCATGCTGGAAGTCTCCAAATTCTGGATCGGAATGGGTGTGGACGGGTTTCGCTGCGATGTGGCCTGGGCAGTGCCCCATGATTTCTGGAAGGATTTTCGCAGGGAGGTCAAGAAAATCAATCCGGAACTTCTTTTAATCGACGAGGTTTTGCCCAGGCAGCCCGCTTTTCATGACGATGAATTCGACATGAGTTACGACACTGATTTTTACGGTACGCTGTTGGACGTGATGTCCAGCCGGAAACCGGTATCCGCTTTTCCGTATAATCTAAAAAAGACGGCCTTCAACTACCCGGTGCAAACCAAAAATCTGCGCTATCTGGAAAACCATGATCTGGAGCGTTTCATTAAGTCCTTCGGTCCGCAAAAAACAGAAATCGCCGCCGCGCTTCTGTTTACTCTGCCCGGGACCCCGTTGATTTATCAGGGGCAGGAATTCGCATGTCTTCAAACCCGGCCTAATTTTCCGGTGATCCCCGACCAAAATTGGTTTGACTTTTACCAATCACTCATTATATTTAGAGAAAGAAACCCGGAACTTACGCTGGGAACGATGCATACCATACAAACCGATGCGGACGGTTTCTGGGAATTTGAGCGCAGATTGGATAAACAAAAAACCCGTGTGCTAATTAATTTATCACATAGGGAGAAAGAAATTAACTTTCCGGGTGAACGTTCGACTCTATACATTAAAGATAGCGGTCTGATCCGGGACGGAAAGAAAACCTGGATTCGGCCGGAGAGTTTCATTATATACAAAGTCAGAGAGCAATGATATCACGTTCCCAAATGGAAAAGTCCATCAAAGAGATCTACGATCTCTACATACAGAGGAATGAAATTTCCGCTTTTACGCTGGAGTCCATTCAGGATATCCTCGAAATCGGGAACGAAGTTTTTCAAAAGAACAATCCGGAAGAAGTGGATAAAATCAAACAACGTCCGCCTTCCAAGGCCCCGGATATCATCGACGACGAGCCGTTTTCCTTTGAACGCACCCTGGCCATCTTTAAACGCTTAAAAGACAATTACAGCGAAATCAGCACCGAATTGATCCGCCGCATTTTTGAAGTCAACAGTCAACTGGCATGGGAAGCGTACCGGGAAAAATACAATAGCTACATTCTTGAAGTGGCCCCGGAGCATCCAAACGATGAGTATTTGAATTACCTGGCCGCTATCGTTCTGTATGATCAGAAAAATTTCCACGAGGCCTTAAAACACATTAACATCGCCCTGAGCGAAAATCCGTCTTCTGCCAATTACACGCATATTAAGGGACTGATTTTTATGCAGCTGGGCGAACTGAACACCGCCCGCACCTTTTTGTACCAAGCCCTCTTTCTGATGGAATTGCGCCACGACATCGCCCCGCGCATGACCGCAGCCGACAAATCCATTTACCCCAATTTTCCGGTGGAATTCCGCACCTCGATCGATTTGATCCGGGCTGATTTACGTAAGCTGGATAAAATCGATGACATCTTTAACTACGAGTTCATGCCCCTGATCGACTGAAAACTTATCTGCCGTGTCCCATTCATTTTTCTGAGCTTTTTCGTTTCGGCTTTCTTGGCACGCTCTTTTTACCTTGTGAAGAGGCCAGCGTTTTAAAATAAGCGATCACTTGATAACCGCTTTCTTTGGCGGCTTTCAGACAACGCTGCAATTGCTGAAACTGGCTTTTTATAACGCGTGAAGAAATTTTTCCCCGGCTAACCTGGTGCAGAAAAACCGAAAGCGCAAATACCCACCAGGCCAATTTCTCGAAAGACTCCTTGTTAAAATAGAGCGTGCCCTCAAACCGATTTACTCCTAAAAATTCGGCAATAGCAGATTCATCAAACGCGGCTTCCCAGAAGGGCGAAGAAAGAAATTCCTGCGGCTGGTTGCGGAGCAAAGAGCAGCCCAACGAAGTCTCCAACAACGCAATCCATTGCCGTCCCTCCTGTTCCGGCTTTCCCGTTCGCGTAAAATAATTCAGCAGGACTTTGTCCAGATGACGGACACGAATAAAAGGAATCCCGGACGGCCGGTAAAAATCGTCCAGCGCCTGTAATAAAAGGTAGGCTAGTAAAAAACCGCCGTTCTGAAGCTCTTCCCTGTCGTAGGTTACAAACGGGTCAGGAACTGACGTCTGGTGTTTGAAAAAATCCTCGGATAGTTTAATCAAACGTTGGTATTCCTTCAGATAACCGGCGCTTTGGGGAAAAGACTTTTGCGGGATGCGTTCCACGGAATCCGCCGCGTTCATCAATTCCTGGAGAGTACGCCGAAAGAGTTCTTTGCCCTCTTTTCCGCCGGAAAGCATTTTATCCAAACGTTCCGGTTGCATCGCCCGCTCAAAAGCTTCGATCAACGGCCGGTAAATCATCTGCTGTAAAGCGGTTTCCACCGATGGAACGCCTCTTCCGTTTAACTCAGCAAACAGCGTTCCGTATGGCGTTTCCAGGGCGTGCTCCACTTCCCGAAAGCCGTAAAACACCTGATATTTAAAAGCCCCCAGCTCCACGTACAACCCGTTTTCCGCAATCTCCACCGTATTGCGCAAATATTCCAGACCGCTGATGTGTTCTTTGATTATTACAAAACGTTTCGGCGCCGGATGAAGGTCCAAACCTTCGGCGAGAGTCTTTTGCTTCAGGCTTTCTCCCTCTTTGTAGGCCACAGATATGCGGATAAATCCGGCGGCGTGTTCGAATTTGTTGTTGTAAACTACCAGCGCTTTTTCGCTTTCGTATCGATTGCTGTAAGCAAACACGTTCTCATTTACGGAGCCGTCGCTGCGGAAAAAATCATACAGAAAAAAATGCTCCACATCGCTGAACAGATAGCGCTTGCGCAGCAGTGGGAACACTTCCCGCTCGTGCCGCGCAATCAGGTACGCGTCCGGCTGTTCGTCCCAGTAAGCCCGACGGTATTCCATACCGTACTTTTCGGCGAATCCCTCGATTTGCCCGTGACCGAACATGGGCAGCCCCGGCATGGTGGCCATCATAATGCACACGCCGAAATACTTGTCGTCCTTCCCGAACTGAGCCACGGCCGTCTCTTCGTCCGGGTTGTTCATAAAATTGACATAACGTTTGAGAATTTGGGGATTGAATTCCAGCACGTTCTTAATGGATTGACGGTATTTATCGTTTTCTTCATTTTTGAGCATATTCATAAAGGCGCTGTTATACACACGGTGCATGCCCAGCGTACGGACAAAATAGCCTTCCATCATCCAGAACGCTTCGGCCAGTAACAGTGTGTCGGGCACTTCCTGTTGCACACGATCCACCACTTCGCGCCAGAACTCTTTTGAGAAATGGCGGTTAAACTCTTCTTTGGTCATGGCATATTGCGCCCGGGAAGGAATGTCTCCGCCGGAACCGGGCAGGGGAAACCACAGCCGCTGAAAATGGCGTTTGGCCAGCGTCATGGCCGCGTCAAAACGGATGATCGGGAATTTGCGGGCCACGTGGAGAATGGTCTGAATGACGGCTTCGCGCACTTCCGGCATGAGGTAGTTCAGCTGGGCCGTGTCGTTCCAGGGCATGCTGGTACCGTCGTTGCCGTGGTAAATATAGCGCTCCTCTCCGGTATAATGATCCACCCGCTTAAACACCACCGCCGCGTCGGTTTGATTCCAATACCCCTCTTCGATGAACACGCCCACACGGTCGTCCTCGCACAGATCCGGACCGCTAAACGAATAGCCGGGGAACGGCGGATACTCCGATTGAATAAACCAGTCCGGGTGTTCTATCACCCAGCGCGAATCGATGCCCATGTGGTTCGGCACCATATCGCTGGCCAGACGAATTCCGCGCTGCCAGGCCCGTTCTTTTAAGTACTGGTAAGCTTCTTCACCGCCCAGATCGTATGCGATGACATAGTCGTACAAAGAGTAGGCCGACGCCACGGCTTCCGGATTGCCGCGCATCTGTTTGATTTTTTGTGACGCCTTACTGCGCTCCCAGACGCCGATCAGCCACAATCCGGTAAAACCGTACGCCGCTAATCGGTCCAGTTCTTCGTCCGGTATTTGATCCAGCCTAGTGATTTCACGCTGATACTGCTTACTGAGCTGATCCAACCACACATAAGTGCTTTTGGCGATCAGTACCAGTCGGGGCATCCAGTGTAAATCCGGAGAAAACTGCTCTGGTTCGTATTCCACTTCTTCGCCGAATTCGACCACATGGGTTGGGCCGGGACCAAAGTGCTCTACGCCGAATCTGGCCATGCGCTCTTCTCGGATGAAGTCGATGCCGATCAGCAGGCGCGCCATGAGCGGTGCAATTAAATCGCTCCAGTGTTCGCGGATGTACTCAAGCTGGGCCGAAATGGACTCCGGGTATTTTTTAGCCGGCAACAGCAGAAACTCAAGCAGCGGCAACTTCTCTTTGCCCATCGGAGGCGCCTGTTTGAAAAAATCTTCCAGCAAATGAAACGCGGCGTCATATTTTGTTTGTTTACGCAGCTCTTCCTCGCCCACCAATTCCTGAATCGGTTGATAGGCCGGATTGCGGTTTTCAAGCCACAAAACGAGTAATTCTTCCAGAACAGCATGGCGGTTTTCTGCGGTTTGCAAATAATCCTTTACCGAAATTTTTCCCTGATAAATTTGAGAATCTGGAAAGAGTTCCGCGAATCTTGTCAGCAGGTTCTGGTACGTCTTTTCTCCCAGTTGTTTCCTTAACAGCGCTTCCATTTCCTCAAAAACGTCGGATTTAACCGTTTTACGGTAAGCTCCCACCCCGCATTTCATTATTTCTGTCTTTTTTACATCTTTTCCTCTCTCGCCGACGAGGGTCGTGTTGGTGTT
>CAZJNP010000065.1:0-10548 GCA_964547355.1 uncultured Calditrichaceae bacterium | reverse complement strand
CTACTACGAAACCGTAGATGTTGCAGACCGGAAGGGCAAAAGAAGACAGGCCGTCCAGATTATAATTATAATGCAACGAAGCCGCACCGAAACGATACCCGGCCTCTTTTGCCGCAGAAAGGATTTGGCGATTAAATCGTCCGAACGGATAACACACAGAAACCGGCGCTTTTTCTAAAAGCGTTTTCAACTCCTGATGGCTCTGTTGCAGTTCCGCAGCCATTTCGGTCGGGTTTAGCAAGTCCAGCGCCCGATGCGTACGGCCATGGGAACCGATTTCGAATCCGGCCGCCTGAAGTGCGCTTAACTGATCGGCGTTGAGATGGGAAAAAGTTTTTCCTCCGAACCGCACATCCCACTCGTTTTCCCTTCCGATGTAAGCGGTCGGGATAAACACCACCCCCTTTAAGCCCAGTGCCTGCATCACGGGCAGAGCCTGCTCGTAAACGCAACGATAACCATCGTCAAAGGTAATAATGACCGGCCTTTGCGGCCATGCCTCCCCATGCGCCAGATCATCAAACGTAACGGTCTGGAATCCTTCTTCCTTCAGGATTTGCATGTCGCGCTGGAAATCCTCCGGATGTCTCGTGGTAATTCCGATGTCGTTTTCCACGCTGATCTTATGGTAATTAATAATCGGGATTTCAGTGATGGTCATTTTTAAACCTGTTTGGGTGTAAGGCATCATGGGATTAAACAAACACGCTGTTAGAGGTTGAGCTCCAGAAGTTCGAAAATATTATAAAATTCCTGATCAAAGTACTCGGCGTAATGACGGTTGGTAATTTTTCCTTTGTAAATATTTAAGGCCGGAATGAGTCCGGGTTGTTCGATCAGAGCGTCTTTCAGCGGTTTTTGCGCTAACACTTTAATGAACGGCAACACGCGCTTGGTGATGATCCGGCTCGCGGTTAGCGGCACCAGTGCGGCGATATTCGGCACACCGTAATAGACGATCCCGTCCAGCACATAAGCCGGTTGCTCCGGACTGGTAATATGAGAAGTTTCCACCACATCGGATTGCTCAACGGAAATATCCATCACCACGCTGCCTTTGGACATCAGACCAATCATTTCTTTCGTGATCGAAATATCGTAGCTATGATTCAGAGAATAAACCGCAACGATCAGCACATCGGTTTCCGGCAGCACTTCTTTCATCTTCTCTGCTGAAAACTGATCCACTCTTACGCCTTTTAAACTCTGCCGCAGTTGTTCTGACTTTTCCGGTTTCAACGTCAATAGTTGCACTTGCGCGCCCATACTTACGCCGGACTTGGCAGCGGTGCGTCCCACCGTTCCACCTCCCACTATGGTCACGGTGGCCGGTTTAACCTGATCAAACCCGGCCAGTAATTTCCCTTTGCCGCCGGCAGGAATGGTTAAAAGCTGTGCTGCCTGAAACATGGCCATTCGTCCGGCAATTTCGCTCATTCCGTACAGTATGGGATAATTTCCCTCATCATCCTGCAACCGCTCGATGCCGATAAAGATGGCTTTGGTATCCAGAATGGCCTGCAACCTTTCACCCTTGCGGTACAAATTAAGAAACGACATCACCAGATGGGTGTCGTTTAACAGTTCAAATTCGATGGGCTGCGGCGCGGAGATTTGCAGAATCAACTGGCATTTTTGCAGTATTTTTTCCATTGTGGGAAGAATGGTAGCTCCGGCCTGCTCGTACTGAAGATTATCGAATTGACATAGCTCGCCGGCGCCGGTTTCCACAAAAACCTCGATGCCGTTCTTAACCAGAACCTTAACCCCTTCGGGCGTTAACATCACCCGCCCTTCGCCGGGTTTTATGTCCTTGAGCAAACCGACCTTAAGCATTTGGATTCAGCTTTACAATATTGAAGTGGTCTATTATAAAAATTTTACGGGCAATTTCCAAAAGAGATTCCGGGGTAATCTGGTCTATTTTTTCCATAATTTCCTCTTCAACCGAAATTTGCCTGCCGTAATAGAGCTCATTTTTAGCCATACGCGACATGCGCTGGTACATGCTTTCCAATCCCAGCAGGTAATTGCCCTTTAATTGTTCCCGCAGTCTGGCCACGGTGGTGGGTTTAAGCGGTTCTTTACGCAGTCGGTCGATCTCTTCAAACAAAAGCTCTATGGCCTGGTCGTGTTTGGACTTTTCCGTACCCATGTAGAAGCTAATGATTCCGGTATCGCGGAAAAAATCAGCATACGAGTAAACGGTGTAGGCCAATCCGTATTTTTCGCGCACCACCTGGAACAGGCGCGAGCTCATACCGCCACCCAGATAGGAATTCAGCGCGATCAACTGATAGCGTTCTTCCGTAAGATAAGAAAGCCCTTCCAGACCTGCGCAAATATGCGACTGGTTCACGGCATCCTTAATCTCATACCGCACATGGTGCGTGGATTTAGGCGGTGTCAAATCGACAGGCTGACAGTGATTCTGAAACGTAAAATACTTTTCGGCCAATCGCACCAGCCGTTCATGCTCCAGATTGCCGGCCGCGCTCAACAGCATATTTTCCGGGCAGTAGTATTTCTGCCAAAAATCCACTACCTGCCGGCGGGTAAAAGAACGCACAGTTTCTTCGCTTCCTAAAATGGGAAAACCGATGGGATGATTGGGAAACAGCTTCTCCTGGAAAATATCGAAGATCAGTTCGTCCGGGGTGTCTTTAATAGTACTGATTTCCTCCAGCACCACGCTTTTTTCTTTATCCACGTCGTGCTCTTTTATCCGGGGTCGACAAACCAGATCCGCTAAAATGCTGACGCTTTTTCTGAGATGAGAATCCAGTGCGTGGGTGTAGTACAGGGTGAGTTCTTTGCTGGTGTAGGCGTTTAACGTGCCGCCCACCTCCTCCAGAGATTGGGCGATCTGTAAGGCACTGCGCGTTTTTGTGCCCTTGAACACCATGTGTTCTAAAAAATGGGCAATCCCGTTATTTTGTTTCGTCTCATAACGGGTGCCCGTTTTAATCCAGATCCCGACGGCAACGGATCGAACGGTGGGCACCTGCTGGCTGATCACCGTCAATCCGTTTTTCAGGACGGTTTTACTAATGTTTTGGCCCATCACTATGGTGATGTTCTCTTTTTTGATTTTTTCTGAGAAAGGCTTTACGGCTAAGCGCGATTTTACCATCCCGGTCGATGCGCGTTACCATCACGTCGATGACGTCGCCCTCTTTGACCACGTCGGTGACCCGTTTGATGTGCCGCGTATCCAGCTCGGAAATGTGCACCATACCCTCTTTACCGGGCATGAACTCCACGAAAGCTCCAAAGTCCCGAATGCGTTTCACCGTTCCTTTGTAGGCCTTCCCGATCTCAGGTTCTTCTACCAGCGCCTCGATCATCTTTCGGGCGGTATCCGCTTCTTCAAAATTAGGCGAAGCCACTGTGACCTTTCCTTCTTCGTTGATGTCGATCTGCACGTCCGTACCAGCCTGTTCGATGATGCCGCGAATGGTCTTGCCTCCCGGTCCGATAATAGCGCCGATCTTATCAACAGGAACCTTAAACTCCATGATTCTGGGCGCCCAGCGGCTGATTTCCGGTTTGGGCTTGTCTATGACCGCGTTCATCTTTTCCATAATATGACGCCGTCCTTCCCGGGCCTGCTGTAAAGCGCGCGACATGATTTCCCGCGAAATGCCCTGAATTTTGATATCCATTTGAACCGCAGTGATTCCTTTTTCCGTCCCGGCTACCTTAAAATCCATGTCGCCGAGATGGTCTTCGTCCCCTAAAATATCGGACAGGATGGCCACCTGATCGCCTTCCTTGATCAAGCCCATGGCAATTCCGGCCACCGCGCTGGTTACCGGCACACCGGCGTCCATCAACGCCATGGAACCGGCGCAGACCGTAGCCATGGAAGAGGAACCGTTCGATTCCAGAATTTCCGACACAATGCGGATGGTGTATGGAAATCCACCGTCCATTGGGATGACCGGCTTTAGCGCGCGTTCGGCCAGGTTACCATGTCCGATTTCCCTGCGGCTTACGCCGCGGATCGGTTTGACCTCGCCGGTACAAAAGGGTGGAAAGTTGTAATGCAGCAGATATCGCTTGGAGGTTTCCCCTTCCAGCGCGTCCACGATCTGTTCATCCGCTTTGGTGCCCAGCGTAACCACGCCCAGCGCCTGAGTCTGCCCTCTGGTAAACAGGGCGGAACCGTGCGTTCTTGGCAACAGTCCTACTTCGCAGCTAATGGGACGAATATCGGACAGGCCACGTCCGTCCAGCCTTTTACTCTCATTCAGGATCATCGCCCGTACTTCGTCTTTTTCCAGATCGTGCAAAATGGTTTTGATCAACGTTTCCGTTTCCGGAAATTCCTCGGCCAGTTGTTCCAGCACCTTCTCTTTGATTTCCTTCAGGGCAGTTCGGCGTTCGCTCTTTTCCGTAATGCGCACCGCTTCCTTGATTCCTGGCAGAGCGATTTCTTTGACTTTGTCTTCCAGACCTTCCGGAATTTCTGGCGGCGCGGTTTCCCGTTTGGCCACGTTCAGTTCGCCGGCCATCTCCAGTTGCAGATCGATCAGTTGTTTGATGCTTTGATGGGCAAAATCGATGGCTGCCAGCAGGTCTTCTTCACCGACCTCTTTGGCCTCGCCTTCCACCATCATGATCGACTCTTTTGACCCGGCCACCACCAGTTCCAGTTCCGCTTCTTCGTACTGCGGGATGGTGGGATTAATCAAAAGTTCTCCGTTCACCCGTGCCACACGCACCGTGGCGATGGGACCGTTGAACGGAATGTTTGAGATGGTCAACGCCGCGGAGGCGCCCAGGCCCGCCAGAACGTCGGGATCGTTTTCCTTGTCCATGGAAAGCACGGTGGCGATGATCTGGGTTTCGTTGCGGAAGCCGTCCGGGAAAAGAGGACGAATGGGCCGGTCGATCAGACGGGCGGACAAGATTTCCTTTTCGCTGGGACGTCCTTCCCGTTTGATGAAGCCTCCGGGAATTTTACCGGCGGAAAAGGTTTTCTCGCGGTATTCAATGGTCAGCGGGAAAAAATCCAGATTATCGCTGGGTTCTTCTGCCGCTACCGCCGTTACCAGCACCACGGTGTCCGCATAGCGTACGACCACCGCTCCGTCGGCCTGTTTGGCCATTTTTCCGGTTTCAATGGTGAGTGTTTTTCCGTTAATTTCAATGCTTTTGCTAATAATCATTTCCCCTCCAGGGAGATAGGTGTTAACGTCTTATTCCTAATTCCGCGATCAGTCTACGATATCGCGCAATATCTTTCTTCATCAGGTAATTGAGCAGTCTTCTTCTTTGACCCACCAGTTTCAACAATCCGCGTCGGGTGTGATGATCTTTTTTATGGGTCTTCAGATGCTCGGTAAGGTACTTAATTCTCTCAGTGAGAATCGCCACCTGCACTTCTGTTTTTCCGGTGTCCGATTCGGAAGAGCCAAATTTTTTGATTAAGCCTAATTTGTCCTCTTTGGTCAAAGCCATGTTTTAACCTCCAAATATTATAATTTTAAACTCTTTTCCCTGTCCGCTTCCAACTGAGCGATCAGCTCCTCTTTGGAAGCAAACTTTTTTTCGTTGCGAAGGCGTTTCTTAAAATAAACCGTTAAATATTCTCCGTAAATCTGTTTATCAAAACCGATGATATGCACCTCAACGGACAAATCTCCGTGTTCTTCAAAAGTTGGTTTATAACCGATGTTCATCATTCCCTTGAACATCTTTTCCTGATAGCGCACATCCACGGCGTACACACCGTTATTCGGCACGAGTTTGAATTTGTTTTCAAGATCAAGATTGGCCGTGGGGAAATGAAGTAATTTTCCCCTGGCGCAGCCGCTGACCACCTTGCCGGTAATCGAATATCTGCGGCCTAAATACAATCCGGCCATTTCCACATCCCCGTCTCTGAGGTACTGCCGGATAAAGGTGCTGCTGACGATATTGCCCTGCAATTCGTACGGTTCTACTTTGTACAGGTCGTAACCGTAACGATCTTTTATCTTTTCCAGATTGGAAAAGTTCCCCTCCCGGTTTCTGCCGAAGGAATGATCGTATCCCACCACCAGCGCCCGAGCTGCCAATTTACCGATTAAAACCTCTTTTACAAAATCTTCATAATGAATCTGCGAAAATTCCTGATCAAATTTCACCACAATCACCCGGTCCAGCGGCTGCTGGCGCAGTATTTCCAGTTTTTCCTCCAAAGTGGTGAGTAGCTGTACATGATGCGTCCGCTGCTTTTGCACTACCAGCCGGGGATGTGGTTCAAAGGTGATCAGCGTGGCGCACAGCTTTTTTTGATCCGCGACCTTCCGCAGCCTGGCAATGATTTTCAGATGACCGAGATGAACGCCGTCAAAAGTACCGATGGTAATCGCGCAGGGTTCTGTTTTTTTGACCTGATCTAACCCGAATACAACTTCCATTATGCTCCGCTATACTCCCGATTCCAGAGATGTTCAAATTCCGCCACCGTAAAACTGTCTGTTAAATAAAAATCATTCACTTCCGTGCGCTCCAGCGCCTCCAGACTACCGCCCACGCCCAATTTCTGACCCAGATCGTGGGCGTAAGACCGAATATACGTGCCTTTGGAAACTTTCAGATCCAGCGTCACATCGGGCGGCGAGTAATCTATAATCTGCGCCTTGTAAATGGTAACCGGCACCGGTTCCCTTTCCACCTGTTTCTGCTTGCGCGCTAACTGATACAACCGCACCCCGTTCTTTTTTTTGGCCGAGAACATGGGTGGCACCTGTAGCAAGCGTCCGGTCATCTCATTCAGCGCCTGTTCGATCTGTTCGATGGTGATATGAACGGCGCTCTGCTCGGCTAGCACTTTTCCCGTCCGGTCGTAGCTGTCGGTAACACGTCCCAACCGAATCGTGGCCAGGTAGCGCTTGGAAAATCCGCTGACCGTGCCCAGGGAACGGGTGGCTTTTTTACCCACGCCGATCACCAGCAGTCCGGTGGCAAAGGGGTCCAGCGTACCGCCGTGCCCCACTTTTTTGATCCGAACAATATTACGTACTTTTTTTACCACATCGAACGAAGTCCAGTCCGCCGGTTTGTTAATCAGGATCAGAAAGCCGTCCGCCAGCTCCTGCGGCGCCGGCTTACTCCCCTTCTTCAGTACCGGAATCATCTTTCAATTTTTGCAAAAGTTCGTTAATCTGCTCGGCGTGCAGTTGGGCTTCGTCGTAAAAAAACCTTAATTCCGGCAGCCACCGGGAACGAATCACCGGTTTCAACTCATTCCGTATAAAAGACCGTGAGCGTTCCAGCACCTGGGCGGACTGCTCTTTTTGCCGCTGGTCGCCCAGTACCGTGTAATAGATACTGGCGATCCGTAAATCCGGCGACATCCGCACCCGGGTAATGGTAATAAACCCCTTGTGCGGATTTTTCAATTTAAATTCTATGATGTCGCTTACCGCCCGTTTCACACTGTCGGCAACGCGACGCACTCTTCTGTCATCAGCCATTAGATATATTCAAACTCATAGGTTATTATTTCAAATGTATTCTCGTCATCCAGCAGACGAAAGATCTTGTTAAGCGATTTTTCCACGAAATTTCGATCCGCTGAAACCTGAGCGATTGCCAACACCGAGCGTTGCCACTTTTCCTGATAACCGACCTCGGCTACGGAGACGTTGAATTTTGCCTGCACCCGATCTTTGATATGATTGAGCACCATACGTTTATCCTTGAGCGATCCGCTCTGAGGAATAATGATCTCGATGGAAAGCAATCCAACCGTCATGGGCAATCGTTTTCAAATTTCCGGAGCAGTGGTTTCCCACTTACTCCTTAATATTTAATACTTAATACTTATTACTTAAAACTTACACCTATCTACAGGGTACGTTTCACTTCCTTTTCTTCATAGGACTGGATGATATCACCGACTTTAATATCGTTGTAATTTTCGATCTGAATACCGCATTCAAAACCGGCCGCCACTTCGCGAACGTCCTCTTTAAAACGCTTCAGCGAAGAAATATTCCCGAAATAGATTTCCACTCCGTCTCGAATCAGGCGTACCTTGTTATTACGGTAGATTTTCCCATCCGTGACGTAACATCCGGCCACGGTTCCGATTCGGGAGATTTTGAAAGTTTCGCGCACTTCTGCCGTTCCAACGATTGTTTCTTCGATATCCGGAGCCAGCATACCTTCCATAGCCATCTTAATATCGTTGGTAGCGTCGTAAATAACGCGGTACAACCGAATATCCACATTTTCCTTGGCAGCCAGTTCACGCGCCTTAACATGCGCAATGACGTGAAAACCGATGATCACTGCACGGGAAGCGGAAGCTAAAAGCACGTCGGATTCGGAAATAGGACCAACTCCCTTGCGAATGACGTTTACCTTAACCTCATCGGTGCTGAGCTTAATAAAGGCGTCGGCCAAAGCTTCGGCGGAACCGTCGGAATCCGCCTTGATAACGATCGGCAGCTCCTGCGTTTCGCCGCGCTTAATCTGTTCGGAAATCTGAGCCAGGGTCATCAATTTTACCTGTTTGGCGTCCTGTTCCCGTTTCAATTGCAGGCGTTTATTACTCAGCTCACGTGCCGAACGTTCGTCCTTCATGACTACGAAAATATCGCCGGCCTGCGGCACACCTTCAAAGCCCACCACCACCGCCGGTTGCGAAGGCTTCACTTCTTTAATCCGTTCGTTTCTTTCATTCAACAGGGCGCGTACCTTACCAAAATAATGGCCGGCCACAAAATTATCCCCGATGCGCAAGGTACCATCCCGCACCAGCACCGTGGCGATGGCCCCTTTACCGCGATCCAGCCGGGATTCGATCACCACGCCTTTGGCCCGACGGTTGGGATTGGCTTTTAAATCGAGCATTTCAGCTTCTAACAGAATTTTTTCCAGCAGTTCCGGTATTCCCTGTCCGGTCTTGGCGGAGATTTCGGCCACCTGATAAGTGCCGCCCCAGTCTTCCACCAGAATATCCCGTTCGGCAAGTTGTTGCTTGATGCGTTCGGGATCGGCTCCGGGTTTGTCTATCTTATTAATGGCGATCACGATTTTAGCACCGGCAGCGCGGGCATGGTCCAGAGCTTCGTCTGTTTGCGGCATTACCGCGTCATCCGCGGCGATGATCAGAACTACAATATCGGTCACCTGTGCGCCGCGTGCCCGCATGGCGGTAAACGCTTCGTGCCCCGGCGTATCCAGAAAGGTGATGATTCTGCCGTCATACTCCACCTCGTACGCGCCGATATGCTGAGTAATACCACCAGCTTCGCCTCCCACGATGTTGCTCTTGCGCAGATGGTCCAGTAGGGAGGTTTTACCGTGATCCACATGCCCCATGATGGTGACAATGGGCGGCCGTGGTTCTAACTGGCTTTCATCAATTTCTTCATCTTCCTCGTCATCGATAAATTCAGATACGTACTGTTCTTCCACTTTATAGCCGTACTCTTCGGCCAAGAGCGTAATCGTATCCAGGTCCAGGCGCTGATTGATGGTAACCACCAGACCCAGTTCCAGACATTTGGTGATAATTTCGGAAGCGGGCACATCCAGCAGATTTGCCAGATCGTTTACGGAAATAAACTCTGTGACTTTCAGGATGTTTTCTTCGATCTCCTGTCCGTCTTCGGTCTTTATGACCTTTTTATGCTTTTTGGTTTTTTTACCCTTGGATTCCATGGAAGCCAGGGTCTTTTTGAGCGTGTCCTGAACTTCCTTCAGGTCCACTTTCTTTCTCTTTTGTCGTTTGGATTTTTTCTTTTTAGGCGCTTCCACAAATTCTTCGCTGCCCACGGCGATTTCGGCCAGACGCGGTCCCCGACGTACACCTTTTTCTTTGCGAATCATTTCCATTGCCTTGCGGCGCTTGCGCTCTTTCTCCGAAATCCCCTGATCTTCGGAAGACTTGCCTTTCTTGCCTTTTTTCTTGGCTTTGCCTTTGGCCTTCTTTTCTTCCTCTACCTTTTCGACCTTCTTTACCTCTTCGGCCGGTTTCGGCTTGGGTTCCGGTTTAACTTCTGCTTTCTTTTCCTCTTCCGCCTTAACCTCTACCTTTTCCACTTCGGGGACAGCAGGTTTAACCTCTTCTTCCACAGGCGCGATTGGCGCTTCCTGAACCTCCGGTTCGGCCGCCGCGTTTACAGTAGCAACTTCCGGTTGGGGTTCTTTGACTTTTTTCGTCTTTTTAGGTTTGGACGGTTTTTCCTCTTTGGAACGGGCAATGGCCTCTACACCGGCTTCGATCGACTTCTTCAGCTCCTGCAGATAACTGCTTTCTTCGGCCGCTTCTTTGACTGTCTCTTCCTCGGGCTGCTCGATCTTTCCTTCTTTCCGGGCGCGCCGGGCTTTAATCTCTTCGGCCTTTGCTTTATCGGTGGCAAACTTCTCCAGAATTTCCAGATACATTTCTTCTTCCACAGAAGCGTTCGGTCCGGAGACTTTTACCCCCTTCTGTTCCAGAAAACCAATAATTGTTTCGTGACCGAGGTTTAATTCTTTACAAATTTTAAATACTTTGTACTTTTTCGCAGCCATTGATTCTCCACTTTTTTATGGCTATTC
>CAZJNP010000064.1:0-10578 GCA_964547355.1 uncultured Calditrichaceae bacterium | reverse complement strand
AGATGGCTTTTTCTTGCAGAATAAAACACCGGCCGGACAGTATCTGATGCTGTTTAAAACGGACATCTGGCAGGACTCAAAAGCAATAAAATGGCGTATTATCAGCATGGTGCTGTTTATGATGTTCATTCTGACCGTTATCTACTATATCATCCGCCTGTTACTCAAACCGCTGCAGGACCTAGACGAAGCCGCGCGACAGCTGAGTAACGGAAATCTGGACTACCAATTACGCACCAAACGGCGGGATGAACTGGGCGATTTGATACGTTCTTTTAATTTAATGGCCAGGCGCATTAAGGAAATGCTTAAAGCTCGCGATCAATTGTTATTGGACGCAAGCCACGAGCTGCGTTCGCCGTTAACGCGCGTTAAAGTGGCGCTGGAATTTTTAGAAGACAGTCCGGCCAAACAAAATATCCACGACGACATCCATGAAATGGAAACCATGATTTCTGAATTATTGGAAAAAGAACGGCTGGACAGCCCATACGGCGGCTTGCACAAAAAGCCGGTCAATATTCCGGAACTGGTCGCGAAGGTCTGCCGAAGCTTTAGCGGACGAAAACCGGAAATTGAACTACGCACATCTGCCACAGAAATCATCGTGCCGGCCGATGAGGAACGGATACGCCTGGCCGTGAGCAATATTGTTCAGAATGCGCTTAAGTATTCCCCGCAAGATGGTCGTTCCGTGCAGGTGGCCGTTGAAACGCAAAACGAGGACGTGGTCATCAAAGTGCAGGATTTCGGTCAGGGCATTCCGGAAGAAGAAATTCCGTTTATCTTTGAACCGTTTTACCGCGTGGATAAATCCCGTTCCAAAAAAACCGGTGGTTACGGCCTGGGCATGAGTCTGGTAAAAAAGATCATCGATGCCCACGGCGGTTCCATTGAAGTGCAAAGCCGGCCGGAAAGCGGAACAACGGTTTGGATCAGGCTCAAAAGAAAAGAAGAAAAAGGGAAATAGAAAATAGGAATTAGGAATTGGGAACTGAAGGAGTTGATGATGAAAAATAAATTAATAAGCTTGATAGTTGCCGTGGTAATTATTATTGGCGGATTTGTTATCGCCGGGGCACTGAGCAAGCCCAAAGCCATACCGCATCGAAAAAAATCGGACGGCAATCAAAAGGTTTTGCAATTTGCTACGGTTAAGCTGCAGGAAGTCCCGGTGGAGATTTCCGTAGGCGGAACATTGCGCGCGCTGAATAAAATTGATCTGTTCGCCGAAGTGTCCGGCATTCTGCATCAGGCGGAAAAACCTTTCCGCGCCGGCGTGTATTTCAGAAAAGGGGAAACGCTGCTGCGCATTGACGATCAGGTGTACCGCAACAATGTGCTGGCCCAGAAGAGCAGCCTGCTTAACCAGTTGACGCGTTTTTTACCGGATTTTGCCATCGATTTTCCTCAGAGCGCCAAACGATGGGAAGCCTATCTGAACGCGTTCGATTTAAACGGCACGATGGCGCCTCTGCCGCAAGCGGCCAACGCCAAAGAACAGTATTTTATCGCTTCGCGCAATATTTACAATCTGTACTATTCCGTAAAAAGCATGGAAGCCACTCTGGATAAATACACCATCCGCGCGCCATACAACGGTGTGGTAACCGAATACACCATCACAGCGGGGACGCTGGTACGCGCCGGTCAGAAATTGGGTGAGTTTACCAGCGCCGGCGTGTTCGAACTGGAAATTCCGGTGAACGTTTCCGACCTGCCGTTTGTGAACAAAGGGGACCGGGCCGTGCTTTTGTCTGACGATATCAAGGGCGTATTCAGCGGTCGTGTCAGCAGGATTAACGCTAAAATCGATCGCGCTTCCCAGACCGTTATGGCCTATGTAACCGTGCAGGATAACCGCTTAAAAGACGGTATGTACCTGACGGCCCGTATCGCCTCGCAGCGTAAAATCCAGGGCTTTAAAATCCCGGCCGTGTGGTTGATTGACAAAAACCAACTTTATGTAAAACGAGATTCCAATCTGGTATTGACTAAAGTGGAAATTATGCGCAACGAAAACGATTTTGTCATCGTGAACGGCCTGAAAGACGGGACGCAAATTCTGGCGCAGGAATTTTCCGGCAGGACCAAGACGGTTCGTTTGGATTGACGATCTCTTTATGGTTGTAAGTCAACAAACATCACAAACAAACAACCGACAACTGAAAACTGATAACTGAATACTTACAACTGACAACCGAAAACTGAAAACTGAAAACAAATACACTCAACGGAACAACTATGAAAAATACCATCGCAAAATTCATTAAATATCCGGTGTTAGGCAATATCATTGTGCTGACGCTGCTTGTGTTCGGCTATTTTGGCCTGTCCAGTCTGAAAACGACTTTTTTCCCGCAGATTCCCAGTAAAATCATCGTCATTCAGGCCATTTATCCCGGAGCGTCGCCCAAGGAGATCGAAGAAGGCATTGTGCTGAAGATAGAAGACAATTTGAAAGGCATCACCGGCATCGACCGCGTAACCTCGGTTTCCAGCGAAAATTCAGGTACAATTACGATAGAGCTGCGCACCGGTTATCCTATCGACGTGGCGCTACAGGATGTAAAGAACGCCGTGGATAAAATCAGTTACTTTCCGGTGGGCATGGAAAAGCCGGTCATTTTTAAACAGGAGATGATGGATTTTGCCATCAATTTCGCCATCCACGGCGATGTGGATCTGCGAACGCTGAAAAAACATGCCCGGCGCATCGAACGCGATCTGCGGGAAGTGGACGGCATTTCCAAAATCACAGTCAGCGGTTTTCCCAAAGAAGAGATTGAAATCGGCCTGCGTGAAAATGATTTGCGCAAATATCAATTGACCTTTGCTCAGGTCAGCGCCGCTGTGCAAAAAGCCAACCTGCGCCTGACCGGGGGACGGATTAAGGGCAAAAAGGAAGAGCTGCTGATACGGGCCAACAGCAAGGGTTATTATGCCGATGAGCTGAAAGACATTGTGGTTAAAACCACGGCTGACGGCGCCATTGTGCGCTTAAAAGACGTGGCCGATTTACGCGACCGCTGGGAAGAAAATCCCGACCGGGTGTACTACAACGGCAAGCCGGCCGTTGAGATTAACATCAGCACCACCAATAACGAAGACCTGTTTTTCACCGCAAATTACGTTACCGAGTATTTAAAAGAATTCAACGCCAAACATTCTGATGTGCAGGCTTCCATCATCCGGGACGGTTCCAAGGTCATCGCCGAGCGTATCGATATTCTTACCAAAAACGGCATTATGGGCATGATTTTGGTGCTGCTCTTTTTATCGGTGTTTCTGAACGGTCGGTTGTCCTTCTGGGTGGCCATCAGCATTCCCATCGCTTTTGCCGGCATGTTTGCCCTGGGTCCAATGGTAGGCATCACCATTAACGTCATGTCGCTTTTAGGTATGATACTAGTCGTTGGTATGTTGGTGGATGACGGTATCGTGATTGCGGAGAATATTTACCAGCATTATGAACGAGGGGAGAAGCCCTTCACAGCGGCGGTTAACGGAACGCTGGAAGTGCTGCCCTCGGTGATTTCCGCCGTGCTGACCACTGTGGTCATTTTTTCCACCTTTTTCTTTTTGGAAGGCGGCATGGGCGACCGCACCAAGGATTTAGCTTATGTGGTCATCGCCGCCCTGCTCTTTTCGCTGGTGGAGGCCGCCTTTATTTTACCGGCGCATGTGGGTCATTCCAAAGCGTTAAAGGTGAAACCGGGGCAAAAGAACTGGTTTGAACGCAATACAGAAAAGATATTCTATTGGATGCGTGAAAAATGGTACGCCCCGCAGTTGCGCTTTGTGCTGAACCATTCCCTGCTAGCGCTGAGCATTCCTCTGGCTCTGATGATCATTACCATCGGCGCGTTAAAAGGCAGTTTTGTCAAAACCACCTTTTTCCCAAACATTGAGCTGGATAACACTACGATCAGCCTGGAAATGGTGTCCGGTACCAGTGCAACCGTTACCGATAGTTTACTGCAAAAAATTGAACGCGCCGTGTGGCAGGTAAACGCGCAATACAAAAAAGAACACGGCGTTGATGTCAATATTATTACCGGTGTTTCCCGCAAAATCGGGCCGGAAACCAACAAAGGAAAAATCGGCGCCACTTTTATTCCCAGCGGAGAGCGTGATATTTCCAGCCTTGAAATCACAGACCGCATCCGTAAAGCGACCGGGCCTATTCCCGAGGCCTTGAACCTGGAATTCGGCGGCAGCCGCCACTGGGGCAAGCCGGTTTCCATTGCCATTATCGGTGATAACCTGCAAGAGGTACGTGCCGCCAAAGACGATTTAAAGGAGCAACTTCGCGAGATAAAAGTCCTGAAAGACGTGGTGGACAACGATCCGCCGGGATTGCGTGAAGTGACTTTAACTTTAAAGCCCAAAGCGCTGGCTCTGGGATTAACGCCGCTGGATGTGATGAATCAGGTACGTGCCGGCTTTTTTGGCGCCGAAGCCCAGCGTATTCAGCGCGGCATCGACGAGGTGCGTATTTATGTGCGTTACAAAGAAACGGAACGGGCGACCATCAATCAACTGGCCAATATGCGCATCCGAATGCCTAACAATCGGGAATATCCTTTACAGGAAATCGTCGATTTGTCTGTGGAACGCGGCATCATGAGCATCAACCATTTAAACACGCGGCGCGTCATCAAAGTGGAAGCCGATATTTCCAATCCAAAGGAATCGGTTACCGATTTGCTCGCAAATATTAAAGCGAATATCCTGCCGGAATTGAAATCCCGCTATCCCGAAGTGGAGTTCGATTTTGAAGGCCAAAGCCGGGAATCCGCCAAAACACAGCGGGCGACCATGAGGGTACTGCCGCCCATTCTGCTGCTGATGTTCATCATTGTGGTGATTAATTTCCGTTCCTTTATCCAGGCCATTATCGTCTTTTTACTCATCCCTTTCGGATTGGTGGGCATTGTCTGGGGGCACTATATTCAGGGCTATATTATCAGCGTGCTGTCCATGTTCGGCATGATCGCCTTAGCCGGTATTATGGTCAACGATGCCCTGGTGCTGGTGCATGCCATGAACCAGCGGCTCAAACAGGGGCAGGATTTCAGAACGGCCTTGTACGAAGCCGGCATCAGCCGCTTCCGGCCCATTTTGCTAACCTCGCTGACCACCATCGCCGGATTGGGGCCGTTGATTTTCGAGACCAGTTTTCAGGCGCAGTTTCTTTCGCCCATGGCTATTTCCGTGGCGTATGGTTTATTGTTCGCCACTTTTCTGAATCTGTTACTTTTGCCGGCCCTGCTCAATCTCTTTAACAAAGCCAAAGTGTACCTGTTCTGGCTGCTGCAGGGCAAGAGACCGGCGCCCGAGGCCGTGGAACCGGCGGTTCGGGAAGAGGCTTTTGTGAAGGAGTTGTAAGATTAAGGACCGAGGGCCTGGGGCCGAGGATGAGACAATCCGTTGGATCGACACATACTAGTCGAGTTACATGAGCCTTAAACAGCGCATAAAACTGAAAACCGATTACTGACAACAAAAAAAACTGTCAATACAAGGATAGCATAATGAAACGAACGAAAACTATGATCTTATTGGGTTGCATGCTTTTCTTTTCCGGCGCACTGTTCGGACAGGAACTATTAACCTTAGACAACGCCATAAACAGGGCGCTGCAAAAAAACCATCAAATAAAGGTATTACGCAACACAGTAAAAATCAGCGAAAATAATGTCAATGTGGGCAATGCCGGTTTTCTGCCCAAACTGGACGTGGTCTCTGCGGCCAATTACAGCGATCTGGAAATGCAACAGACCAACGGAACGCTTAAGCAAAAATCAACGCTGAGTTCGGCGCAGATTCAGCTGAGTTACAATCTGTTTGACGGTCTGGGCAGTTATTTCACCTATAAAAATTTAAAGGCCGGAGCTGAAGGCAGCGCCTTGTCCGCCCGGCAAAACATTGAGCTGACATTGCTGCAGGTTATTCGCGGCTACTACAGCGTAGCCGCCGCCCAGGAAGGGTTGAACATTCGTAAGGAAGCCCTGCAAATTTCCCGCGAACGGCTGCAGCGCATCGAAAAGAAAGCCGCTTACGGGCAAGCCAACAAAATTGATTTGCTCAACGCCCGCGTGGATTTTAACGCAGACACCGTAGCCTACCTGAACGCCGATTTACAGCTAACCGAAGCTCGGCGGGCATTAAATTTACTATTAGGGCAGGATGTAAACACGGCCTTTGCCGTGGAACATGAAGTGCAATTTTTACAAGCACTTTCTTTGGACGACTTAAAAGCATCGGCTTATGAAAACAATGCTTCGTATCTGCTGGCTCAAAGCAATATCCGTCAGTCAAAATATGCCCTGCGTCAGACACAGTCCGTTTATTCCCCGCGGCTGGATTTTACCACTGCTTACGGCTATTCGCAAACTGCTACCGATTTGGATTTGACGTTGAATAATCCGGATCGCAGCCTGACGGCCGGTATTTCATTGAGTTTGAACCTGTTTAACGGATTCAAAAACAAGATTCAGACTCAGAACGCCCGGATCGCTTTAACGAATCAGCAGATTTTGCTGGAACAGGCCAAATTAAATTTGGAAAAGGATTTGGAAAACGCTTACACGGCGTACCAGAACAAGCGCTACATTCTGGAGATTGAACAAACCAGCTTAGAAGCGGCCGAGCTAAATTTTCAGCGTTCGCGGGAATTGTATGATTTGGGGCAATTGACCAATACGGATTTTCGCGCTGCCCAGTTGAATCTGGTACAGGCCAAGTTCAGCCTTTCTCAGGCCAAATACGAGGCTAAATTAGCTGAGGCTACCCTGTTGCAGATTAGCGGGCAGTTGATCCGATCATCTGAACAGCGCTGAACGTTGCAAAGACAGATCGGGAATTAACATCGGTAGGAGTTCCCGGGATCGATTCTGGAGGTGTTAAGATTTTGCTTTAGAGTTGCTGGTTAAATATTTGTCGTTTATTTTAGAAATTTGTAGCATGCGCATTGCGATCAAGACAAAGGCCATTCCATGAAAAAGAGGCTCCTCTTCCTATTGTTGGCGGCTGTTTTAGGGGCTACCGTAAAGCTCTCTGCCCAAACGGAACCAAAATCCATCCATTGGCAGGAATGGCTGGAACACCGGCATCTGCCAAAAATGCCCTCCCTGTTCGATTCCACCGGCAGGGATATTCGTCCCCTGACTGCAGAGAAAAGGCAAATCCCCCAGCGCACCGTATTCGGTTATTTGCCGGACTGGCAGTACAAAAGCGCGCGCGCCTATTTGCAGTACGATTTACTGACCCACCTGGCCGCTTTCGATTTTACGGTCAGCGCCTCCGGCAACATCAGCAATCCTTCTTACTGGCCGTGGAGCGATGTGATCAACGCGGCACACCAGCAGGGGGTAAATGTAATCATGGTGGCCGTCAACTTTAATAAAGACGCCATTCATACCCTGCTAACCGATGCCAACGCTAAAAACAATTTTTTCCGTCAGGCCAAAGACAAGATCATTACCTATAAATTAGACGGCCTGAACGTGGATTTTGAGGGATTGTATTCGGCGGATCGCGGCGCCTTGCTGAACGGATTTATGAAAGACCTGACGGAATATCTTCATCGGGAGGTGCCTGGCATCGAGGTTTCATTTGCCGGACCGGCTGTCAACTGGGGCGGCTGGGACTTGCCCGGTCTGGCTGCCGCCTGCGATTACATTTTCATTATGGGTTATGCTTTTTACGGGAGCTGGAGTTCCACCAGCGGGCCCGGTGCCCCCCTGACCGGTGGAAGCTATAATATCACTAACACCGTAACAGTTCAATATTCCGAAGTCACAAAAAACCACCCCGAAAAGCTGGTTCTGGGCGTGCCCTATTACGGCACGCGCTGGAAAACCGTCGGCGATCAGGCCTACGCTTCCGCGTTGGATTATATCAATCATCCGCGCTTTGCAACCGCCATCAAGGAAGGCCAAAACTACGGTTTGAATTGGGACGGTAAAAGTCAGACTCCCTGGTACGCTTATCAGATTGGCAGCGACTGGTATCAGGTGTGGTTCGACAGCCGCTACAGCCTGAGTATGAAGTACGATCTGGCCGATGGCAAAGACCTGCGCGGCGTGGGCATGTGGGCTCTGGGTTACGATCTGGACCGTCCGGAATTGTGGAATGAACTGCGCACTCGTTACGCCCCCGGCACCCTGCCGCTGCTGCCCGACCGGCCGACAGGATTATTCGTGCACGCCGCTGGACAGGGCGATTCGGTCTTTATCGCGTTGGACCTGCCGGAATTTGCCGACGGATTCTACGTGTATTGGGCCAAAGACCGCGACCTGTTTCAGGACTCGCTGTTCATCAGCGGAGATCACGGCTATGTGTCCGGACTGGAGAGAGATGCCTTGTATTTTTTTAAAGCCCGTTGCGTAAATACCAGAAGCATGAGTCCCTATTCCGCTGTTATGGCCGCCAGCACCACGCCCGCGCCGTCTGTGCTGATCATAGACGGCTTCGAACGGAATGAGGACGGGCACAATCAATTCAACTATGCGGTGCCTCACGCCTGGGCTTTCCATCTGGCGGGCTATGCCGTAACCAGCGTCCAAAACGGTGCCGTGCAACAGGGATTAGTGGATTTAAACGATTTTTCCATTGTAGACTGGTTTCTGGGCGATGAAAGTACGGTGGACTTTACCTTCAACACGGCGGAAAAGGCAATCGTCAAAGATTATCTGGAAAACGGCGGGCACTTGCTTGTTTCCGGCTCGGAAATCGGCTGGGACCTGGTGGAGAAAGGCTCTATGGACGACCGTGATTTTTACCGCCGGTATTTGAAAGCCGAATATCTGAACGACGCACCGCTGGGGCAGGCAGGGACCTATTATAGGGTAGTACCGGTCGAAGGAACGATTTTCGAAGGTCTTCCGTCCTTCTCTTTTGACGACGGCAGCCACATCTCTTACGATGTGGATTGGCCGGACGCTATCGCTCCTGCCGAGAACGCGCACCTGGGGTTGAAATTCTCTGGGGTTCCCGAAGCGAACGGCGGATGCGCCGTGTTTTACCAGGGAACTTTTGGCAGCAGCGACATACCGGCTAAGCTGGTATATTTGAGTTTCCCGTTCGAATCGGTTGTTTTCCCCGCCGACCGAACCGCATTAATGGAAAAGATAAGTACTTTTTTTGATTTTCCTGCCAGAGTTTCTGACTTCATAACCCCGGTTATTAAGTTTCAATTGTATCAAAATTACCCCAATCCCTTCAACCCTTTTACGATCATTCGCTACCAGATAAAAACACCGACCCATGTCCAGCTTACGGTGTATAATGCATTAGGGCAGGTGGTGAAGGAATTGGTCAATTACGAACAGGTATTGGGCGTATACTCTGTAACTTTTAACGCTAATGAGCTTAGCAGTGGCGTGTATGTTTACCGCCTCAGAACAGGCGACGGTTTTATGCAATCTAAAAAAATGCTTTTGGTGCGTTAAGGTAGACTTAGATCCGTTAATTTTTAACCCTTATTTCTGGATATTGAATAGACTTGCGCCTGCTTCGTATCCTTCTCAGATTGGTATATTTATTCCTTTTAACTATCCAAAACATGCCGAATATATTTAATTAATTCAAGAACAGAATATGGTTTTTGCAAGAAATGGATACCTTCTTCCAGAAATCCATTATGCACAATATGATTATCAGTATAACCAGAAACATAAATGGTTTTAATATCCGGAAGAATTTTTTGCAGTTCTATAGACAGCTCTTTTCCACTTATGCCAGGCATGATCAGGTCGGTTAATAAAAGAGCCGGTGCAATGTTTTTTGTATGAACAAGTTTTAGAGCTTCTTGGCCCGAAGAAGCAGTAAAAACTATATACCCAAATTCTTCCAATGCGTCTTTTGCTAAGTTACGCAGTGTTTCTTCGTCTTCTGCAATTAGAATCGTTTCATTACCATGAAAACTGTTTAAATTTTTCTGAATGGTAACAGAATCCTTTTGTTTTTGTTCTTCGGCAGCCGGCCAGTAAATTTTTATAGTCGTCCCTTTACCAGGTTCGCTGTAGACATAAATAAATCCTTTGTTTTGTTTAACGATACCATAAACGGTCGAAAGTCCCAGCCCGGTACCTTTTCCCATTTCTTTGGTAGTAAAAAAGGGTTCAAACACTTTCTGGCGTACCTCTTCGCTCATACCGATACCCATATCGCTTACGGATAACATAACGTAACATCCAGTTTTACTACCGGAATGAATATCTGTATACTCCTTTGAAATGGATTCCTTCTTTGTTTCAATGATAATTCTTTTAGGACGTTTATCCGTTGGCGGGAGAGCGTAAATAGCGTCCCGGGCATTGACCATTAAATTCATTAGAATTTGATCTATTTGTGCCGGATCGGCTTTTATTAACGGAAGATCCGGATCTAAAAAAACTTGTAAGCGGATATTTTCCTCTATCATTCGCTGCAGCATTTTTTCCATATTAGTAATGAGTTCATTCAAATCTATGAGTTGGGGAGCAATAATCTGTTTTCTGCTAAAAGCTAATAATTGCGAAGTAAGCTGGGCTGCTCTTTTTCCAGCATTGTATATGGCTTGTATAGTTT
>CAZJNP010000063.1:0-10622 GCA_964547355.1 uncultured Calditrichaceae bacterium | reverse complement strand
CCGCGTAAGGGGGGGCCGTGGGGGGCGGAGGTGAGGCGGTCGAGCAGCCTGTAAGCTCCACACTGGCGGGAATGGGGCCGTCCAGCCAGAAATATTCCCGGCATGTGAGCTGCTGTTTGCGCTCCTGCAGGGTGTCGAAGTTCAACAGTTGCAGTTCCGGCGGCGAAAAGAGTTTTGGGTGGCCGCCAAGAATGGCGCGTGTAAGTGTGGAGCCGGAGCGGGGCGATGAAATCACGAAAATGGCCGGTGGATTCTTCTTGCGCCCGTTAGTGTGGACGTAAGGTCCGGGCGTTTTGATGATGCTGCGCAGATGATTCACGTGTTCCTGGGCGATGCGTTCCTTTTCCTGATAGCTTTCCACCTTTTCACCGGTGATGCGGTACACGCTTTGCGGGTAGTCACGTTTTAGATATTCACACAGTTCGGCGATGGTGGGCGCGTCGTAAATAGCCACGATGTACACGTATTCGCCCAGGGCGTCCTGCAAACGGTTGACAAAGGTGGCCGCCTGGATGGAACTGCCGCCCAGCTGGAAGAAATTGTCGTGTATGCCGATTTTTTCGATGTTCAGAATTTCCTTCCACATGTCGTAAAGGAATAGTTCCAGTTTGGAAGACGGCGCCACATATTCTTGGCCGCTGTCTGCAGCGGTCTGCGCCGTGGGATCAGGCAGAGCTTTGCGGTCCACCTTTCCGGTGGGCGTAAGGGGAATTTCCTCCAGCGTCACAAAAAAGCTCGGCACCATGTAGTCCGGCAGTTGCTGCGATACATATTCCCGCACGGCATCTGCAGAAAATTCGTTTTGATCCTGCGGGACAATATAAGCGGCTAATTTTTTCTCCTGTCCTTCTACTCCGCGGGCAAACACCACACACTGTTTGACGGAGGGGTGTTTTTCGATCACCGCTTCAATTTCGCCCAGCTCGATCCGGAAACCGCGTATTTTAACCTGAAAATCCACCCTTCCGGCAAAGATAATCTCTCCGGCGGAATTAAAACGGCCCAGGTCTCCGGTGCGGTACATGCGCGCGCCCGGCATATCGCTGAATGGATCGGGCAGAAAGCGCTCAGCAGTTAAGTCAGGACGGTTCAGATAACCGCGGGTTACACCCATACCGCCGATGTAGATTTCGCCGATGACGCCTCTGGGAACGGGCTGCATGGCTCTGTCCAGTAAATAGACCCGGTCGTTATGAATGGGCGTGCCAATAGGAATAAAATCGTATTCAAAGGTTTTATCCGTGCTGAGCTCCGCTTCGTAAAAGGTGCTGGCAATGGTGGTTTCGGTGGGTCCGTATAGATTGACAAATTTCGTATTGTGTTTGGCCAGTTCCGCCGCCCGATGAAATTTTTGTATCGAAGGCTGTTCGCCCCCTGCCAGCATCAGACGGATCGATTCCGGAATGGGGGTGTTTTGCTCGCTGATAAAGTCGATAAAAAAGTGCCACACCGGAACCGGAACGTGCAGGATGTTGATTTTTTCTTTTTGAATAATATCCAGCAGATCAAATCCGCTCAGTTCGGCCCCGCCGGGAGGCAGGACCAGCGTGGCCCCGCTGATGAGCGCCGGGTAGATTTCTTCGGCTGCGGCGTCAAAGCTGATGGAAATATACTGCAAGATACGCTCGTCCGGTTGTAACGCATATTCGTCCCGCATGGCGGTAGCATGGTTTACCAGCGCGCGCCGAGGTACCATCACTGCTTTTGGCTTACCGGTGGAGCCTGACGTGTAAATGAGATACGCCAAGTTTTCCGGTTCGGCGGTGCGTTCCGGATTATCTGCCGGCATGGACTGCCATCGGTCGCGATCGGCGTCCAGGCGAATGAGATTGCCGATTTTATTCTGAAAACGCTCGCTCAGCCGTGCGGCGGTTAGCAGCGTGTCGATACTGGAATCGTCGATGATGTAATCAATCCGTTCGTCGGGATACGTGGGGTCGATGGGCAGGTATGCGGCACCGGCTTTGAGAATGGCCAGTAATCCCACAAAAAGTTCAATGGAACGGTCCAGTGACAATCCCACGATGCTGTCAGGACCAATACCCAGTGATTTTAGATAGTGCGCCAGCCGGTTGGCTTCTTCGTTTAATTGTTGGTAGGTCACCTGACGCGAAGTTTCGCCCTTTCTGGAGTCGCCGGTTTGAATCAGCGCAACTGCTTGCGGAGTATGCTTTACCTGATCCTCAAAGCGCTGGTGGATGCAGGGAACCGGCGGGATGTCGTACGCCTGACCGGCGCTCCAGTTGGAAAGAATCGATTGGGTTTCTTCTTTGGTAAGAAGGGGAATCTGCCACACCGGCCGGTCAGGGTTGGCTAAAATTTCGTTTAAAAGATTGCGGTACCAGGCAATAAATTGCTCAATGGTTTCCTTGCGAAACAGGTCTGTTTTGTAGCCGAAGATGCCCTGAATTTCTGATTCCGACATACTGACAGAAAGCACCAGATCAAATTTAATGGAACCAGTTTCCAGTTCCAGCGATTCGATTTCCAGACCTGCAAAGTTCATTTTTTGCAGCGGGGCGTTCTGAAAATCGAACAGAACCTGAGTCAGTGGATTGTCGCTTTTATCGCGGTTGGGGAACAAGCGGTTGATAAGGGTTTCAATCGGCACCACGGAATTGCTCAGAGCGTCCAGCACGGTGCTGCGAACCCTATCCACAAAGGCATTAAAAGTGGGATTGTCTGAAAGATCGTTCTTAATCACCACCACGTTGATGAACAAACCGATCAGGTTTTTAAGTTCCGGTTTATCCCGATTCGCCACCGGCGATCCGATGCGAATATCATCCTGTCCGCTGATTTTAGCCAGAAACAGCGAAAAAACGGCCATCAAAAACATATAGGGCGTAATTTTCTTCTGCTGGCAAAAGGCGATGATTTTTGCGGTTGTCTGGGAATCAAAAGAAAAAAGGAGATGATTTCCCTTATTGGAAGGATTGGCCACCCGGGGAAAATCCACCGGCAGATTGAGTTTGCCTTCCGGTTCGCTAAGCTGACTTTCCCAATAAGCGATCTGTTTTTCGCCCTCCGGGCCGTGAATGAACGCTTCGTGCCAGGCGGCATAATCAAAATACTGAATGGGGATGGCCGGCATGGCAGGGGACTCTCCCTGACTAAATGCCTGGTAAGCCATCATGAGATCGTTAATAAAAACACCCACCGACCAGGCGTCTGAAATGATGTGGTGAAAGGTCGTGCAAAGCACGTGTTCGTTATCATTGATTTTAAACAGCTTAACCCGTAACAACAAATCCTTGGAGATATCAAAGGGCGTGGTGGCTTCTTTAGCGATTAAGCGCTGCAATTTCTGTTCTACGTTTTTACCTTCGTCGGAATTTATATCGATGACAGGCAGATCAATTCCTGAAAAAGTGCGCAGGAATTGTTTTGGCTGGCCTTGCTCCGTTGTAAAATTACTCCGTAACACTTCGTGCCGCTGAATTAGAAACTCGAGCGCTTTTTTGAAGGCGGGTAAGTTTAATGAACCGGTGATCCGAACTGCTGAGGGAATGTTGTTTATCGCCAGACCCGGATTCAACTGTTCCAGAACCCAAAAGCCCTTTTGGCCTTGCGAAAGGGGGAAAGCGTTTTGATCTTTCCGTACCGGAATTTCACTACGATGGGTGCCGGCCTGCGCTTTGCGCAATTTGGCCAACAGCAATTCCCGTTTCTCGGGCGAAAGTCCCGCCAAACGTTTTTTCAAATCCTCGGACATCTATTTGTTTCTCCTGTGCTTTCCCGATTTTTTTTTCAACTACTAATATCGTACCCCAATTCCTGCGCCAGGTGCAGACTTGAATCGCCTAAAAAGTCTTTACAATGAAATTTCGTCCAGCGCGTGGCTGCTTTCGGGTCAATTTTCCGGTAAAGGTAAAATTTGTAATCGCCCACCATCTGGGTGCCCGAATGGGCGCCGGTCGTCATACGATCTTCCTGATAAGGGTTTAACATCGCTTCTTCAAAAGGGATATTTAGAAAATGACACAATTTCTGAACCTCATCATTGGGATTAAGCAAAAAATCTTCGTAATGCAGTAAGTATTTTCGGTTCTCAGGGACATCCCTTAAGAAATCCAGAATATTACGATGGCTTACCTGCCAGATCAGTTCCGCTAATTTGCGGCGCGAGAAAGGATGTTCAAATTTGATAAAATTCTGGTCAAGTTCCGCTTCCAGAAAAGAGTATATCGTTGCATATGGATGACGTACCAGGTGGATGTATCGGGCTTGTTCAAAGGTTTCTTCCGCGCGTTCCAGAATGTTGCGGTCGATGGCGTATGCCGGTGTTTTATCCACAAACAACCGACCGTCAATTTTTAGTTGAATACGATGGTAAAATTCATGCGTGGAAATATTTTGTCGCAGGTAAGCATCGTAAATTTCCCGTGCTTCCTGCTCATTACAGTGAAACACCTCCATCAACGTACGTGGAATTGCTTCATTCCATAGCGGCAGGCCACGGGTCTTAAAAAACTCGTGACGTTCCCGCAGGAGATTAAACGAGAGCAGGTCCATTTCCGGCGGAGCGAAAAGTTTGCTGTTTCCCTGCAAGACAATCCGCAACAGGGTGGAGCCGGAACGCGGTGGCGACAGGATAAAGACTGCCGGTTTGTTTTTTTGCTGAATAAGGGCATGATCCATTTTGTACGGTACGATGATGGACCGGAATTTTTGCAGCTCCGTATCGGTTAAAGAAGCTTCTTCCGAAAACGTACGCCACTTGCCTTCCGTGCAATCTACCGGAAGGGGCGGGATTTTACCGAATTTTTTTTCAACGATTTCAGAATAATACTCGATCATGAACATGGCAAACTGTTCAACGGTTGGGGCGTACATCATTACACTGGGGGGAGGGTACTGTTTGAATTCGTCTGAAATTAAATTTAGAAATTTTTGCGCCTTTTGTTCGTCCCCCCCCTTGGCAAAGAAATTATCTTTGATTGTCAGATGTTCAACCTGCAGAATATCCTGCCAGCGTTCCAGAATGTATTTTTCCACTTCGTTGCGCGGGGATGGTTCTAAATTATCATCCGGTTTTTGTGTTACTGATTCTTGAGAGGGCTCAGTCTCCAGCAGCCGGCTTGCCTCTTCGTCGCTTAAACCTTCCAGTTCCGCTAAAAGCGCTTCCAAATTTTCCTGATTCTCATTTTCCAGTTGTGTTTCCGCCAGTTTTGTGGCAATGCCATCGATGGTGGGGAATTCAAAAAAGATGCGCAGGGGCAGAGAAACCCCGAACTCTTCCTGAATACGCGAAACTACCTGCGTGGCCATCATGGAGTGGCCGCCCAGTTCGAAGAAATTGTCAAACACGCCTACCCGTTCGATTTTCAAAACATCGCGTACAATTTGCGCTAATTTTTCTTCGGACTCGGTTCTGGGCGCCACAAAGGGAGCGGAAGTGCGTACTTTGGAAAAATCAGGCCGTGGTAAAGCGTTGCGATTGATCTTACCGGACGGACTAAGCGGTAATTCTTCCATCTGGATAAACAAGGACGGAATCATGTAATCCGGCAAGTGCTGTTGTAGTTGTTTACGGATCTCTTCTGGCGGCAGTTCGCTCCCGTCTTCCGTTTGAAAATAGGCCACCAGAGCTTTATCGCCCCGTTCCAGATCAAAGGCTTTAACCGCTGCCTGCTTGATCTTTTCCAACGCGTTGAGCACGGTTTCAATTTCGCCCAATTCAATGCGAAAACCGCGGATTTTTACCTGATTATCCACCCGGCCTAAGAATTCAAGGTTTCCGTCGGGTAGAAAACGCACCCGGTCGCCGGTTCTGTACGCCCGTCCTCTGGACGCATCCAGAGGGTTCGCCGCGAAACGCTTTTGGGTTAAATCTTCGCGGTGTAGATATCCTTTTGCTAAATTTTCGCCACCGATCAACAGCTCGCCAGGAATGCCTACCGGCGCGGGATTTCCGTAACGGTCGATCACATAAAATTCACGGTTGGCGCGCGGCCGGCCGATTGGGATGGACATCCCACGGAAATCAGACGCCACCTGAAAGGTGGAGGCGGTAATGACCGTTTCCGTAGGGCCATAGGCGTTTAACAGCGTGGCGTTTTTCAGATTTGTTTGCTGCCAGTATTGCAACGCATCCGGGAAGAACACGTCGCCGCCGACGATAACAAGCCGAATGCGGTTTTCCGGCAAAAGCTCCGGATTTTTTGCCAATTCGCGTACCAGTTGATTCCAGTAAGCGGTGGGCGGGTTAATGACGGTAAGATCATACTGTTGAATTTTTTGGGCAAACTGACGGGCATTCCAGATTTCGTTGTCCCGCATGCACACGGTGGCTCCGCTGAGCAATGGCGGTAAAATCTGTTCTATGGAAGCGTCAAAGTTGAGCGCGGCAAATTGCAGCACATTGTCGTCCGGGGTCAAGCCGTAATAGTCTTTCATATCCAAACAGTGATTGGACAGCGGTCCGTGCTGCACCTCGACCCCTTTGGGCACGCCGGTTGATCCGGAGGTGTAAATGACATAAGCGTCATCGTTCGGCGTAATCGGTTGATTCAAATTGTCGGCAGATTCGTTTAAAACCTGCTCCCATTCCCGGTCGAGAAAGACCTTGGCCGCATCTGATTGCGGTTGGTTTTTAAACGCGGCTTTGGTCACCAGTAACTGAGCACCGGAATCTTTTAACATGTATTCCAGCCGATCCAGCGGATAGTCCGGATCCAGCGGCAGATAAATACCGCCGGCTTTTAGCACACCTAACATGGCGGTAATCATTTCCGGCGAGCGGTCGGCGTTGATTCCCACGATCTGCCCCTTGCGCAGTCCTTTTTTGATCAGGTAGCGGGCAAATTGGTTGGCCTGAGCGTTCAGCTCAACGTAGCTTAAAGCAGCATCGCCGACCCGAAGGGCGATCTGGTTGGGAGTTTGGTCCACTTGCTGTTCGAACAACTGCACCACGGATTTGCTTTCGTTATAGCGTTGCTCAGGCTGACTCCACTGATTGACGAGCAGCGTGCGTTCTTCCTGCGAAAGAAGATTGATCTGGCCGATTTTAATTTCGGGCTGTGCGACCACTTCGGTAAGTATTTGTAAGTAATGTGTAATCAGGCGATCCATGGTCTGGTCGCTGAAGAGATCCGTGTTATATTCCAGCTTGCATTTAAAGGGCAAATCGCCGTCGGTGACATTTAAAATCAGGTCAAATTTGGCCGTTTTGTTTTCCAGCTCCACCAATTCGATTTCCAGCCCGGGTAATTCCAGCTTTTCCACCGGCGCATTGTTCATCACAAACATGACCTGAAACAGGGGAGAATGGCTCATGTCGCGCTCGGGATGGAGTTCTTCCACCAGCATTTCGAACGGTAAATCCTGGTTGGCGTAAGCGCCGAGCGTGGTTTCTTTGACCTGTTCCAGAAAAGCGCTGAACTCGGGATTGTCTTCTAAACGGGCGCGCAGCACCAGCGTATTGACGAAAAAACCGATCAGGCTTTCGGTTTCTTTACGGTTGCGGTTGGCGATGGGAGATCCGATGCAAATATCGTCCTGGTTGCTGTAGCGGTGCAGCAAAACATAAAAGGCCGCTAAAAGCGTCATAAACGGCGTCACATTCCGTTCGCGGCTCAGGGCGCGCAATTTTTCGGAGATATCGGCCGGAATATTGAACAGCTTAAAATTTCCGTTGTATGTCTGATAAGCAGGGCGGGGGAAATCCAGCGGCAGTTCGAGCAGCGGCGGAATATCTTTTAAATGATTACGCCAATACTCGAGTTGTTTTTGCAGGGTTTTTCCCTTTAACCACTTACGCTGCCACACAGCGAAATCGGCGTACTGCACCTGCAAGGGCTCCAGGCCGGACGGAACGTTGTTTACCTGCGCCTGGTAGAGGCGCATGATTTCATGAACCAGCAAACCGGTGGACCAGTTGTCGCTAATAATGTGGTGCATGATTAATATCAGCCCGAAATGATCCGGTGCGAATTTCACCAGCGTAATGCGCAGTAACGGCCCTTCGGAAAGATTAAAAGGTTGTAAGGACTCTTCCATGGCCATGCGGGTGAAATTCTGTTCCTGCTGATCGGCAGGAAGCTGAGTCAAATCCACCTGCTGAAAGGGGATGTATAATTTTTCGGAAATGATTTGAACCGGTTGCCTGTCTTTTTCGGAAAACGTTGTGCGCAGTACTTCATGCCGTTGAATGACCTGATTAAAGCTTTCTTCCAGCGCAGCGATGTTCAATTGGCCTTTAATACGCATAACCGATGGAATGTTGTACATGGGACTTCCCGGTTCCAGACGGTCTAAAAACCATAACCGCTGCTGGGCAAAAGATAGAGGAAAAGGCTCGCCGGTTCGCGGTTGAGGAAGAATCACCAAATCGGTTAAATCCACACCCTGTTCGCGCAGAAGAATTTCAAAAAGTTCGCGTTTTTCGTGCGGTAAACTTAATACTTGCTTTATAATTTCTTCGGTGTTCATTCCTGATCATCCTTGTTTTTCTTCTGGCGCAGCAATTCCGCAGCCTGGTCATCAGACATGGATTGTAGCTTGCTCAGCAGATCCCCCATTTGTTCGACAGGAACGGTGTCTTTTTCTTTTTGTTCTTGTTCGATAATTTTTGTCACACCGGAAATGGTGGGATCTTCAAATAACGCGCGCAAAGGCAGTTCCACCTGAAACCTGGTACGTAATTCGGAAATAAGCTGCGTTCCCATAAGTGAATTTCCACCCAGGTCAAAAAAGTCGTCATAAATTCCGATCCGGGAAATGCCCAGAAGTTTTTGCCATATTTGAGCGATTTCCTTTTGCAGCTCGTTTTCCGGCGCTACAAAGGGAGTGGGCAGATCGGGACGATCGTGCAGCTCCGTACTTGATTTTTCGGTCTGTTCTTCGTCTTTTTTAGTTGTTTCTATCCGTAACCATTTTTGAACCCGCGCCTTTAGATCGCCGGTGGATACTATGATCTGATCCAGGTTGAGATAGCTGAAAATGCGTTCGAAGGCTTCGATACCTTCGTCCGGCAAAATGGATAACTGGGCGATTTCCGAACCCAATCCGCTGGCCGGCGCCGAGGCGTCGTCAAAATTCCAGCCGTCCCAGTTCACGCCAATCCATTGCGCGCGCTGAAAGCGATTTTGCAGATTAGCCAGGGCGTCCAGCACGGCGTTGGCGGCCGCGTAGGCCCCAAAACCCAGTCCGCCTAAAATGGAGGACATGGAAGATTGCAGCAATACAAAGTCGATTTCTTTATCTGCAATGATTTCGGCAATGTTTAATGCGCCATAGACCTTGGCCTGGAACTGGCTGCGCCAGTCTTCTTCCTTGATTTCCGGGATGGACTTGAACGCATGGGTGCCTACCACGCCGGCGGCGTGAATGACGCCGTTAATTCTGCCGAACCGCTGCAGGGCCTGGTCAAAAGCGCCGGCCAGTGCCTCTTTGTCGCTGACGTCGGCCTTGATCACCAAAACCTCGCCTCCGGCATGCTCCATATTTTGCAAACGTTTGATTTTAATGCTGGTCAAATCGTCCGTAACGTTCTTTTTCAGCCATGCGCCCCAATCTTTGAGCGCCGGAAAGTCGTACGGTTCCACCAGCACCAGCTTGGCCTGCACCGTAGCCGCCAGATAACCGGCCACTTTGAGACCGATCCGTCCCAGGCCGCCGGTGATCAAATAGACGCCATGTTCTTTCAGATGACCGGCTAAAGGATTGCGCACTTCCAGTGTAATCGGTTCGAATTCCTGAACCCAGCGTTGCTTGCCGCGGTAAGCGATACTCATTTGCCGCTCCCGGTCGGTAAATTCAAGTAGCAGACGGTGCGCCAGTTCGCTTAGCTCGTTGCCCATGGTGTGGGGTAGGCTGACGTCGATGTCGCGGCATATCAGATTGGGAAATTCCTGAGCCACCACTTTGCTTAACCCGTGAATGGTGGCTAAGGCCGGTTCGATGCGTTCGTAACCGGTGATATTAAACATATCGTTGGACACAATGCCCAGTTGAATCCGTTTGGTAACGCGTTCCGCTGACAAGGCCTGCACCAGGTACAGGAGGCTCAGGTAAGCGGTTTTTACGGCCTTATCAAACGGCGTGGGTTGATTGCGCACCAGTACGTTAAAAGCATGAATGATATTGTCCGGCAGATGGTCGCTTTCTTTGAGATCACGAAGCAAAGTCACATAATCTTCCGGTTGATCGATGCGGATCGTAAAATGGTTGTCCGCCTTTTTTTCGAAGGCTGAGCCCTGATCAACGATGATCACTTCTTTTGCCTTTTCTTCCAGATGTCCAATGATCTGATTGCCGAGACCGGTCTGATCTTTAAGGATTAGCCAGCACTGTTCTTTGTCGGGCATGCTGTCCGGCGCGTATGGAATCTGCCACTGTTTCCACACCGGTAAGTAAAACCATTCGGAAATATTTGGTTTTTTGGTAATAGCCGCACTGCTGTCCGAAACGGTGCCGGTGATCGGTTTGCCGGTTTTAAGCCAGAAACGCTTACGTTCGAACGGGTAGGTGGGCAGAGCCACACGTAAACGTCGTTCGTTGCCGTAATAATTGCTCCAATCGATTTCAGCACCGGCCATCCACAGACGTCCCAGGGTTTTTAAGATAAATTCCAGATCGCCGGTTTCGTCGTTGGGATGACGCATGGAGGACAGTATGAT
>CAZJNP010000062.1:0-10876 GCA_964547355.1 uncultured Calditrichaceae bacterium | reverse complement strand
CCCAGAATGGCCACGATCAACTCCGGCGAACGTTTGATGCTCAGTCCCACAAAGGTATCCGGGCCCATGCTTTTTTTATTCAGATAACGGGCTAACTGATTGGCGCGCCGGTTCAGTTCGGCATAAGTCAGCGTCTGGTCCTGGTACTGTACCGCCACGGCGTCCGGCGTCTTTTGGGCCTGTTGTTCGAAGATGGCAACAATAGTTTCCGTAAAATGGCCGGGCTGATCCATGCCGTTCCAGTCGGTTAAAAGCAGCTTCTTTTCCTGTTCCGTGAGTAAATCTATCCGTGAAATGGGTAGTTGCGGATTTTCGGCCACGGCGGTGAGTAAGCGCTGAAAATGTTCCAGCATGCGGTCCACCGTTTCCGCCTCGAACAAATCCGTATCGTACTCAAAGTTCAGCAGCAGTTCGTCCTTCAACTCTCCGATGGTGAGGGTCAGGTCAAATTTGGCGTTTTCGTTGCCCATGGCCACCGGTTCGATTTCAAGGTCGGGCAATTTCAGGCTGCCTTCCTCCGCGTTCTGATAGACAAACATGACCTGAAAGAGCGGGGTGTGGCTCATGTTGCGTTCGGGCTGGAGTTCTTCCACCAGCATTTCAAAGGGCACATCCTGATGGCTGAAGGCTTCCAGCGAAACCTCACGGGTGCGTTCCAGCAACTGATGAAAACCGGGCTCTCCGGACAGGTCGTTGCGCAGCACCAGGGTGTTCACAAAAAAGCCGATCAGATGTTCGGTTTCCGCCCGGTTGCGGTTGGCGATGGGAATACCCACGCAGATGTCTTCCTGCCGGGAGTAGCGGTAGAGAAAGGCGTAGAAAGCGGCTAACAGGGTCATGAACACAGTGGTGTTCTGTTCCTGGGAAATCTGGCGCAATTTCTCAACCACCGGTCCTTTGATCGAACCCTTAAGGTGACTTCCGCGGAACGATTTTACGGCCGGACGGGGATGATCCGCGGGCAGTTCCAAAACCGGCAGATCGCCGCCTAACTTTTTCCTCCAGTAAGGCAGCTGCTTTTCCTTGATCTCCGTTTCCAGCTTCTTTTTTTGCCATACAGCAAAATCGGCGTACTGGATCGGTAAATCGGGCAGGGGAGACGGTTCGTTCTTCAAAAAGCTTGTATACAGCTGACTGAATTCATTGACGAACACGCTTACAGACCAGCCGTCGGATATGATGTGGTGCATCACGATGTGCAGCACATGTTCTTGTTCATTCAATTTGATTAAATTGGTGCGTAACAGGGGTCCCTTTTTTAAATCGAACGGAGTGCTGTTTCCGGAGTTGAGCAATTCAGATAATTTGATTTCCTGTGACTCGGGAGCGAGATCGGATATATCGTGAAAATTAAAATTAAAATTTCCGTTTTGAGCTACGATCTGCATGGGTGTACCGTTGATCGTGGTAAAGGTAGTACGCAGAATCTCATGCCGCCGTACAATTTCGTCCAGGCTTTTTTCCAACGCGTTTCGGTTCAATTTGCCTTTTAAACGAACGGCGGCAGGAATGTTGTAAGCGGTGCTGTCCGGTTCCATCTGATGCAGAAACCACAACCGCTGCTGGGCGTAAGACAGAGGAAAGGCGTTACCAAGACTGCCTTTTTGTTTTAATTTTAATTCTAATAAACGACGTTTTTCCGGTGATAATTTATTTAACAGTTTTTCGATGTCGCTCATTTTGCCCCTTTATTTATTACGAATATTTATTACGAATTACGAATATTTTTGCATTGTGATTTGGATAGAGCCAAGAATTCGTAATAATTCTTTACATTTATCTAAGAAATGAGATGCTTTGTCCTTTGATATATAACTACTGTCCTTTTACATCGAATCCAATAATGTGTTTCTCTTGCTTCTTTGTAAGCTATCGACATTTTTGAAAAAAAATCTTTTTGGGATTGTCCCCCAATTGCTTCTTCAACATTCGTTCAGTTTGAGATCCCGTTCTTTAACAACTGTGTTGGAAAGAACGAATTTCTTTATCGTTTCCTTTAATAAATGATAAATTTTGATAATTTCTAATGAAAACTGATAACTTTTTTCTCTACTGACCTTTCATAATACTATTAAAATCATTGTCAAAAATCGTAATTCATAATTTATAATTTATAATTCTTAATTGATTATTGTTATTCCCCGTCCAGTAATCGTTTTACTTCTTCGTCGGACAGGTTTTCCAACTCGGCTAACATATCGTCCAATTGGATTTCCTCGCGCTCGACCCGTTCGATCTTTTCAGCGGCGGGCTGCGCTTTGTTTTGTTCGATCGCTTCGGCCAGTTCTGCCACTGTTGGTTTTTCAAACAGCGTGCGCAGGGGCAATTCCGCGTTGAATGATTCGCGGATGCGCGACATAAACTTGGTGGCTAACAGGGAATGGCCGCCCAGATCGAAGAAATTGTCGTACACGCCCACTTTTTCCAGATTGAGCAGTTGCGCCACAATTTCCGTTAACTTCTGTTCGGTTTCGTTGCGCGGGGCCACGTATTCGCTTTCCAGATCGCGCCGTGATTGTTCCGGTGCGGGCAGCGCTTTACGGTCCACTTTGCCGTTGGGCGTTAACGGCATGGCTTCGAGATGCACAAAAACAGAAGGAATCATGTAGTCCGGCAATTCCTGTTTAAGGAAATTTTTCAGCGCGTTGGTTACCAGCGGTTGTCCGTCTTCGGTAACGTAATAAGCTACCAGGCGCTGTTCTCCGGGGGCGTCCTGGCGGACTAAAACGGCGGCGTCTCTAATCTTTTCGTGATTGGTTAGCACGGCTTCGATTTCGCCCAATTCGATTCGAAAGCCGCGCACTTTTACCTGGTGATCGATGCGGCCCAGGAAGTCGATGTTGCCGTCCGGAAGGTAACGCACCAGGTCGCCACTGCGGTACATACGCGCGCCGGGCTGATCGCTGAAAGGATTCGGGACGAAGCGATCCGCCGTTAAATCGGGCCGATTCAAATAACCGCGCGCCAGGCCCACTCCGGCGATGCACAATTCGCCCGGTACCTCGATCGGTACCGGCTGCCAGTTCTCATCCAGAACATACAGTTGGAAATTGTCGATCGGTTTGCCGATGGGCGGCTCGATCGGTTCTTCCGGTCGGGTTTGGTACATGGAAGCGCACACCGTGGTTTCGGTTGGCCCGTAAGCGTTCACAAATTGACGGCCGGCGCCCCAGCGCTGAACCAGATCGCGGGTGCATTTTTCTCCGGCGGTGATGATGGTTCTCAGTTCCGGCAGCTCTTCTTCCGGCATTACCGCCAAAACCGAAGGAGGCAGAGTGACGGTGGTTACCTTTTGGTCCTTAAGAACCGAGAGCAGCCCCTGTCCGGTGACTAGCGTTTCCTGATCGGTTAAAATCAGTGCCGCGCCGTTTAACAGCGCCATCACGGTTTCCCAGACCGAAGCGTCGAAACTGAGCGAAGCAAACTGAAGAATGCGGCTTTCCGGTTGAATGTTAAACGCTTTTTGCTGAGCACGGGACAGATTGCACAGACCGCGATGGATGAGCATGGTGCCTTTGGGCTTGCCAGTGGAACCGGAGGTGTAAATCACGTACGAAAGATTCTCCGCTGTCAAATCAAGGGCAGGATTTTCTTGCGGTTGATTTGAAATTTCCGCTTGATCTTTATCCGTTAAAACCGCAGGAACATCGCCCAGGGGCAATGTTTTGGCCAGGGCTTCATTGGTGATTACCAGCTTCAGACCGGAATCCTGAATCATGTAGGAGATACGATCCTTGGGATAGGTCGGGTCAATGGCCAGAAAAGCGCCGCCGGCTTTCAGAATCCCAAGGATGGAGACGGGCACGTCCAGAGAACGGGGCAGACTGATGCCCACAATGTCGTCCGGCTGTAGTCCCTGATTTATCAGATAGTGCGCTAGCTGATTGGCACGTTGATTGAGCTGGGCATAGGTGAGTGTTTCCTCTTTATATTGGGCGGCAAGCCGGTCGCCGTGGGTTTTGGCCAAAGCCTCGAACAGACCGTGCACCGTGGCCTGATCCGGAAAGTCACGCTGGGTTTGATTCCACTTCCGGAACAGAAGCTCTTTTTCTTTTGCGGTTAAATAATCGATGGAATCAATTTTTTGTGCCGCATCCTCCACCACCGCATTGAGCATATTCTGGTAATGCTCCATCATGCGCTGAATGGTGTCCTCTTCGAATAAATCCGTGTTGTATTCCCAGAAACAGACAATGCCGTCTTCGGTTTCGGAAGTGTACAGGGTCAAGTCATATTTAGCCGTCGGGTTTTCGGCCATAAAAGGTTCGATGGTCAGGTCCTTCAGTTCAAACCGCTCAAAAGGTGCGTTCTGCAGAATAAAGGCCACCTGAAAAAGCGGCGAATGGCTCATATCCCGTTCCGGCTGGATAGCTTCCACCAGCTGCTCGAACGGCAGGTCCTGATGCGCATAGGCTTTCAGGGTGTTTTCCCGCACCTGTTTAAGCAGGGTTTTAAAATCCTCCGCCTGTGAGAAATCCGCTTTGAAGACCAGCGTATTCACAAAGAAGCCGATCATCCGTTCGGTTTCCGTGCGGGTACGGTTGGCAATGGGAGATCCGATCAGGATTTGATCCTGTCCGCTGTAGCGATGCATGAGCGACTGAAAGGCAGCCAGCAGTGTCATAAACAGCGTGGCGCCCTGTTTCTGGCTAAACGCGGTTACCTTACGGGATAGTTCCGGTGGTAGTTCCCATCTGACGGACCGCCCGTTAAAAGTTTGAATGGCCGGCCTGGGGTGGTCGGTGGGCAATTCCAGCACCGGCGGATTCTCGCCGATATATTCTTTCCAGAAAGCAATCTGTTTTTCGAGCACTTCTCCTTTAAGCCAGTTGCGCTGCCACACCGCGTAATCTGCGTACTGCACTGGCAGTTCAGGCAGCGGCGAGGGCTTGTCATCGATGAAGGCGTTGTACAGCGCGGCGATTTCCCGAATCAGAATACCCATGGACCAGCCGTCCGTTATGGTGTGGTGCAGATTAAGCAACGCCAGATGATCCGTTTCATCCAGCTTAACGAGCTGAACCCGAAACAGCGGCCCCTTGGCCAGATCAAACGGGGTTTGGGCATCTTTTTTAGCGATTTCTTTAGCGTGTTCCAGTCGCTGTTCCTTTGGCAGATCGGTTAAATCGATCACGGGCAGCTCGGTGGGAAAAGAATCGTGAATGATTTGCACCGGCTCTCCCTGACGGTCTTCAAACGTGGTGCGCAGCGATTCATGGCGGCGCACGATCTCTTCCATACTGCGCCGCAGCACTTCTAGATTAAGCTTGCCGGTTAAGCGGATGGTCGTCGGGATGTTGTAACTGGCCGAACCGGGCGCCAGCTGATCCAGAAACCAGAGCCGCTGCTGCGAAAATGAGAGCGGCAGGTCGCCGTCGCGGGGAACAGGTTCCAGCGGTGGCTGCTTGAGAGTCGGATCCTGCAGGCGCAACTGTTCGATCTTTAACGCCAGCGCGCTTAGCACCGGAGATTCGAAGATATCCCGTAAGGGCAGTTCGATTTCAAAGGCGTCCCGGATGCGGGAAACCAGCTGGGTGGCCATCAGCGAATGACCGCCCAGGTCAAAAAAATTGTCGTTGGCGCCCACGTCGCTGACTTTTAAGATATCTTTCCACAGAGCCGCTAATAATTCTTCCACCGGCGTGCGCGGAGCGATTTTTTCGCTTAATCCCAGATCACTCTCCTGCGGTTTGGGAAACAGACGGCGGTGGATTTTTCCGCTGGGCGTTAGCGGGAAGGAGTCCATGGTCACATAAGCCGTGGGTACCATGTAATCTGGCAGATTTTCCTTTAAGTAGGAACGGATTTCCGTCCGGTCGATTTCGCTTGAACCTTCGGGAATGATGTATGCGGTTAAAAATTTATTGGCCGGGGAATCTTCCTGCATCAGCACCACGGCGTCTTTGATTTGCCGATGACGGCGCAAAACGGATTCGATTTCACCCAGCTCGATTCGGAATCCGCGCAGTTTTACCTGATGGTCGATGCGACCCAGGAATTCCACGTTGCCGTCGGCCATCAAACGGACAAGGTCGCCGGTTTTGTACATGCGCGCGCCCGGTTCGCCGTTAAAGGGATCGGGTAAAAATGCCAGTGCGGTCAGATCCGGACGGTGCAAATAACCGCGCGCCAGGTTGGCACCGCTGATGTGCAGCTCGCCGGGAACGCCGATCGGTACCGGCTGCAACTTTTCGTTGAGCACGTAAAAATGGGTGTTGGCGATGGCCTTGCCGATGGTCGGGCGGTCGCCTGCGTCGCGAATGCGCGTGATGGACGCTTCCACCGTGCATTCGGTGGGGCCGTACATATTGAAAAAAGTGGTATCCGGATCGGAGCGGATGATTTTCCAGGTTTCTTCGTCCAGAGCCTCGCCGCCGGTTAAAAAGGCAGTCAGCTTCCAGTCCTTGTTTTCCAGCAGTCCGGCTTCCAGGATGATTTTAAGCTGGGAGGGCACGCCGTCGGCGATGTCCACATGATGTTCGCGGAAGAATTGCACCATGGCCGCGCCGTCGCCCCGGATTTCGTCCGGCACGATGTGCAGCGTGTGTCCCAGAACCATCATGATGATGCGCTGCACCGACGCGTCGAAAATGATGGGCGCGTTCATGGTCAACTGCATCTTGTGTTCGTTTAATGGCTGGTATATGACGTGATCCAGATTAGCAGCCAGATTGAGCACGGAACGGTGCTGTACCATCACGCCTTTGGGCTGACCGGTGGAACCGGAGGTGTAAATAATGTAGCACATATTTCCCGGCGTTACGGTCGTTTGGGGATTTTCCGCGCTGTGACCGGAAATTTCGTCCCATTGTGCGTCCAGCACTACCTGTTCGGCAGGCAACGATTGAAGCGCCGCGGTATTTTGCTTTAGGGTAAGTAAAATGGGCAATTGGGTGTCGTTTACGATGTAATTTAACCGCTCCTGCGGATAGTTGGGATCCATAGGCACGTAAGCCCCGCCGGCCTTGAGCACGGCCAGTAGTCCCACCATCATTTCCAGCGAGCGGTCCATGCACAACCCGACCGGTGTTTCCGGTTTGACGCCTTTGGCGATCAGAAAATGGGCCAACCGGTTGGCGCGTTCATTCAGTTCGGCAAAAGTGAGTTTCTGGTCCTTGTAAACCACCGCGATGTTGTCGGGTACCGCGGCGACGGTTTGCTCGAATTTTTGATGAACGCACAAGTCGTGATCGTATGGAATTCGGATTCCGTTCCACTGGGTGAGAATGCGGTGGCGCTCCGCATCGTCCATCAATGGAAGCTCGCCGATCCGGGACTGCGGGTGCTCGGCCACAAAAGTTAAAATCGTTTTCAACTGATTCATCATGCTTTTGACGAATCCGCCGTCCACCAGTCGCGTTTCGTAATTAATTTTGAGAGACAGGTTCCCTTTGGACGTGGCGATCAGGGAGATGGGGTAGTTGCTGCGTTCGAAAGAGGAAATATCGGAAATTTCGATGCTGCTGCGCATGGCTTTCATGGACGCATCAACCGGATAGTTTTCGAACACCACTAAAGTGTCGAACAGCGGCACGTCTCTAGGCGCGTCGATCCAGTTCTGAATTTCCACCAGCGGTGTATATTCCACCTCCTGCGTGGCCGCAGCCTGTGCCTGCAAAGACTTAACCAGTTCCATAACCGGCTGCCGATCCTCGAACTGCACTCTTACCGGTAGGGTATTGATGAAGAGACCCACCATATTCTCAACACCGGCCAGCGCGGGCGGACGGCCGGAAATAGTAGCCCCGAACGCCACGTCGTTCTCCTGACGATAGCGGCTAAGCAGTATGCCCCAGGCCGCCTGCACAAAAGAGTTCATGGTAACCTTGTGCTCTCTGGCTAAATCCTGCAAACGGCCGGAAACTTCCGAGGAAATTTCCAGCAATTCCTTGGCCCGCACGTCAGAGTCCTGGATTTCCTGCCCGTTGCTGCGGATAATCGACAGGGGCGCAGGGAAGTAATCCTTGAGTAGTTCCTTCCAGTAAGCTTCGGCTTTTTGTTTGTCCTGTTTTTGCAGCCAGGTGATGTAATCCCGGTACGGCCGGGCCGGGGGAAGCTGTAAGGGCATATTTTGCCGCTTGGCTTCGTAGATCATGAACGCTTCTTTAAGAATAATGGGCATGGACCAGCCGTCGGCCAGCAGATGATGGAAAGACCACAAAAATTGGTACAGATCTTCACGGAGCCGGATTAAATGAAATCGCAGCAGAGGCGCTTTAGACAAATTGAAGCCCTTTTTGCGGTCTTGCGCGGCAAACTGCTCCAGACGCGCCGGCTGTTCCTGTTCCGGAATATCCCGCCAATCCAAAAAATTAACAGACACGTCCACGTCCCGGTGTACCACTTGCAGCATACGTTCCAGTTTTTTCCACACGAAGGAGGTGCGCAGGGCGCTATGCCTCTGAACTACGGTTTTCCAGGCATATTCAAAGGTGGGCAGATCGATGGCGCCCTTAAATTTGGCCGAAAACTGTTCGAAATAGGTGGCCGAATCCGGATTGTACACGTAATGAAACAGCATGCCTTGCTGTAGCGGCGACAGGGGATAGATGGCTTCTATGTTTTTCTTTTTGGGCGTTGTACTCATTGTGTCATCGGTCCTTTATCCGTTAAATCCTTAAATAATGCGCTTTGTCTTAACGTAATGGGAAGATTTCTTAAATATTTTTATTCATAATTCTTAATTATTCTAACTCATCCAGCAAAGCGTCCAGTTCGTCATCGTCAAGCTGCGCCTCCTGAAAATCGGATGCTGTGTAGCCGCCGGCCTCGGGAGACAGGCAATGCCGGATGACCTCGCGCAATTCTTCCATGAAAATATCGGCCCATTTCTCAATAGTCTCGGTGCGGAATTGCTGTTCGCTGAACGAAAAATTAATGGACAATTGTTCATTTGTGACGCTGCCGCCGATTTCCATAGAATGGATGCGGCGATTTTCCAATGCCCGTTCCGGGGCCAAAGGAGCCAAGGGTTTACCCAGCCCGGCCTGTTGCGATTCGTTTTGATCGAACTGCCCCAGATAATTGAAACCGATGGCCGGTTCAGGAATGTGATTCAGAAAACCGGTTTCTTCGCTGGAATTCAAATAGCGCAGCAGTCCGAATCCAAAACCGTGGTTCGGAATGCGGCGGTATTTTTCTTTAACCGCACGGATCAGATCGGCCGTGTTCCAGGTGCTCTCGTATTTGATCTGGAACGGATAGCTGACCGTAAACCAGCCCACAGTTCTGGAAATGTTCACGTCCTCGAACAGGTCTTCCCGGCCGTGACCTTCCAGGTCCAGGTACAGTGAAGGGGAACCGGTCCAGCGGTAGTAAGCGCGCAGCAAGGCGCTAAGCAGCAGCTCATTGACCTGGGTCTGGTAAGCAGCCGGAGCTTCGCGCAGTAGTTGATCGGTTTCTTCTTTGGATAGGCTAAGCTTGACGGCGCGGGCAGACGCTTCCGTATTTTCGCCCTCGGGTAAGTCCAGCGGTAGCTCGGCCTGCAAATTCCGGGTCTCCTGCTTCCAGTATTCCAGCTCTTCCCGCAGGGCGTCGGAAGCGGCGTATTCCTGTAGTTTTTCCGCCCAGTATTTAAAGGACGTGGTTTTAGGTGGCAGAGCGATTTCCTTGCCTTGTGCGGCCTGCCGATAGGCGTTGAGGAGGTCCTCAGTTAAAACCCGCCAGGACACGCCGTCCACCGCTAAATGATGAATTACGATTTGCAGTAGATCGTTTTGTTTGGCGGGCGTTTTAAAATAGTCCACCCGGATCAGCGGACCCTGCGAAAGATCGAATCCTGCCTGGGATCTTTCGGCGATCGTCTTGATTTTTTCCGACAGTTCATTGGCGCCTGTTTGGGTTAAATCATGCACAAAAAATGGCGTTTGGGCTAATTTTTCCGGAATCTCTGCCTGGTACCCGCCGTTTCGCGCTACAAACTTGGCCCGTAAAATATCGTGCTGACCGACGAGGGTTTCTACTACTTTGTTCAGCGCGTCCGTATCCAGTGGCTCGGTCAGTTCTACGGTTAACGATTGGTTCCAGCGTTCTGGCTTGGCCAGCTTAAGTTCAAAGAACCATTTCTGAATCGGTGTGAGCGGGAAGGTTCCGGTTACCGCTCCCTGTTCGGCATGGATGGCTACGCCTTCTTCGGCTACAGAAGCCAGTCCCTCGATGGTCGGATATTCAAACAGTTGTTTGGGCGTAAGCTTCAACCCTTTCTGATTGGCGCGCGCGATGACCTGAATGCTGAGAATGGAGTCGCCGCCCAGTTCAAAGAAGTTGTCTTTTACGCCCACTTTGGGCATTTTGAGCAGTTCCTGCCATATTTCGGCCAGAATTTCCTCCTTTTCGTTTCTGGGCGCCACAAATGCGTCTTCCAGACCGGCACGAGAAATTTCCGGTTCCGGCAGTCGCTTACGATCCAGCTTTCCGGTGGGCGTGACCGGGAAACGGTCCAGGGATACAAAATGGGCTGGAATCATGTAGTCCGGTAGAGACTGATTCAGAAAAGCGCGCAGCTCGGACACGGTCAGGCTGCTGTCTTTTTGCGGAACCACATACGCAACCAGCCGTGCGCTGCGTTCGCCACCTTTGGCCATCACGATGACGTCTTTTACTCCGGGATGTTTGGCCAAAGCCGATTCGATTTCGCCCAGTTCAATCCGGAAACCTCGGATTTTAACCTGATAATCGGTTCTGCCGGCGAAGATAATGTCTCCTTGGGAATTAAATCGGCCCAGGTCGCCGGTGCGGTACATGCGCGCACCCGGCGTTTTGCTGAAAGGATCGGGCACAAACCGCTCGGCGGTGAGTTCGGGACGATTTAAATAACCGCGCGTGACGCCGATGCCAGCGATATAGATTTCTCCAACTACGCCCCGGGGTATGGGAT
>CAZJNP010000061.1:0-10908 GCA_964547355.1 uncultured Calditrichaceae bacterium | reverse complement strand
AAATACAGTTGAACCGGGCAAAAACGCCCAATTTTTTCATAGGCTATTCGGTCTATCCCTTTTCAGAAAATAATGAACAACGGTATATTTTTGTCTTTTCCGAGATTTCCCAAACGAAACGGATTCAGGCGGAAATTATTCGTATGGATCGTATGGCCTCATTGGGAGTGCTCAGTTCCGGAATTGCCCATGAAATCCGGAATCCTCTGGCCGGGATCAAGGCAATGACCCAGACGTTGGAAGAAGAACTGGATGAGCACTCGCACCAGCAGGAGTATGTAAAGCGAATCTTGCGTCAGGTGGATCGATTGGACGACCTGCTGAAAGCGTTTTTTAGTTATGCCAGACCTTCCAAACCAGATCCTCATGAAACGGCAATCGAAAAAATTATCGACGAAGTAATGCCGCTCATCCGCCCCAAAATGCAGCAAAAACGGATCAAAATCGTTCAAAATTACAAAGAAGATTTACTTAAGGTTTTTGTGGACGCCAACCAGATCCAGCGGGTTTTCCTGAATCTTTTGTTAAATGCCATTGAAGCCATAACAGACGGTGGTACGATTACCATAACCGCACAAAATGCTGGTCAAACCAAGCCGATCCTGGACCGCAGAAACCGGTTGCCCGGCTTACTATCGGATACTTTTATTGAAATCGTCGTAGCCGATACGGGAAAGGGTATTCCTCCCCATGTTCTGGAGCAAGTGTTTAATCCGTTTTTTACCACCAAATCCAACGGCACGGGGTTAGGGCTGTCGATTGTGTATCAGATTATCCGCGAACACGGAGGCCGTATCGACGTGCAAAGCGAGGAAGGGAAGGGCACCGAGTTCACGATTCTTTTGCCGGCATTGTCCGGAAAAACGGAAAAATAACCTTTCCTTCTCCTGCTCTTACTCCTACTCCTACTCATTCTCTTAACGCCTGATCATTGACTTCACTGTTATTGACAAACAGTATCACTCTGCTATAAAAAGAAATGACGGAAACAGACATCTCATGCTCATAAATGCGGGCATTCAGTGTATGCTTCCGGGATATTCGCCATTCCTCATAGTCAAGACATGCACCGATAGAGTAACCACAACGGCAACGGCGCCAGGGGGCTCTGTTCCTTAATTTTCCATAAAAAAGGTGTTAACCATACCCGCTAAAATACTTGCTTCCATTTGCCCTATGTGGGTTTTAAGGATAAATTAAATCCATGATGCTAAAAACCACAGTTAAAAATTTTTATAGGCAATACGTACAGGAATACTTCTGGATTCTGGTCATTACGGTCCTTATCATAGGAATTTCGATTCTTCATTATAAAACGCCCACCATGCGCTGGCAGTATCATCTGGTGTACATGCAGGCTTATTTTATTCCCATAATTTTAGCCGCTTTTCAATATGGAATCAAGGGCGGGCTTGGCACCGCCATGATCATCAGCATTATTTATTTACCCCATATCATATTACAGTGGGGCGGGCTGGTGGAGACCAACCTGATGCGGTTTTTGCAGATCGGATTGTTTAATGTGCTGGGTTATCTGACCGGTTTAAAAGCCCAGGGAGAAAAACAGGAGCGCATCCGGTACCAAAAGGCGGCCGAAGAGTTACAAAAATCAATGGACGCCCTTCGGGAGCAATCGGAAAAACTGTTGGATATGGAACGTCAACTGCGTTCCGCTGACCGATTAGCCATCGTGGGACAACTTACCGCCAGCCTGGCGCATGAAGTGCGGAATCCTCTGGGGTCTATCCGGGGCGCGGTAGAAATTCTGCGCGATCAGGTACCGGAAGATGTAAGAAATTCTGAATTTTTCGATATTTTAATTCAAGAGACTCAGCGTTTAAATGAAGTGGTGGAACATTATCTGAATTTCGTGAAAAAACATTCCCGGCAATACAGTATTTTTGATGCCAGAGAGGTGATTCAGCAAGTATTGCAAATGCTGGCTTCCATTTTAAGAAAACAACACGTGCAGGTTATTACCCAATTGCCGGATACACCATTAATGATTCAAGCCGTACAAATCGAATTATGGCAGGTATTGATGAATGTCTTGTTAAATTCCGTCCAGGCGGCTTCTCAGGATGGCGGTGAAATTCATTTAGAGGCAAAGATAATAACGCAGAACGCTCCCGAGGAAGCATCCAATTTCATTCAAATCCGTATTGCCGATAACGGACCGGGGATTTCTGAAGAAAAAATGGAACAAATATTTACGCCGTTTTATACGACCAAAGAAACCGGCACCGGCCTGGGGCTGTCGATTGTCAAACAGATTACGGAATCCAATAAATGGCAAATGGAGCTTAAGAGCATTCCGGGTAAGGGTACCGTTTTCATATTAAATATACCGGCCCGAGAAGAAAAATTAAAATATGGGGAACAACCATGAACGTCCTTGTAATTGACGATGATATTAATCTGGGCAAGGTCATCAGCTACCAGCTGAGTCAATCTGGCTACACGGTAGATACAGCCAACAGCGGGCAGCAGGGGTTGGAATATTTCCGGAAATCCAATTACGACATCGTCATCAGTGATATCCAGATGCCGGATATTTCTGGTATTGAATTATTAAAAAAAATACGCCGCGAAAATGGGCAGGTGATTATTATTATGATCACCGCCTACGGCAGCGTGGATAACGCAGTGGAAGCCTGTAATTTAGGGGCGGATGATTACTTAACCAAACCGTTCGGGAAAGAACAATTATTGTTTACGATCGAAAAAGCGGTTCGTTTCCGGCAGTTACAGGTGGAAAATCAACGCCTGCGCGAAGATTTAACGGACAAGTTCCGCATTGATAATATGGTGGCAAAAAGCGGCGCCATGCAGGAAGTGTTGCGCACGACACAAAAATTAGCCAATAGTGAAGCCACGGTGCTTATCATGGGAGAAAGCGGCACGGGTAAGGAAATCATTGCCCGCGCCATTCACTACAACAGCAATCGGAAAAATAAACCGCTGGTAACGGTGAACTGCCCGTCAGTTCCGGGGAATCTGCTGGAAAGTGAATTGTTCGGGCACGTTCGGGGCGCGTTTACCGGCGCCATTAAAGATCGAAAGGGAAAATTCGAAGAAGCAGACGGCGGGACTATTTTTCTGGATGAAATCGGAGATTTACAGTTAGACCTGCAAGCCAAACTGTTACGGGTGCTGCAAGAGCAGGAGTTCAGCCGACTGGGCGATTCTAAAGTCATCAAAGTGGATGTTCGGATCATTGCTGCGACTAACAGAGATTTGTTTCAGCTGGTCCAGGATGGAAAATTCAGGGAAGACCTGTACTACCGTCTAAGCGTTGTTCCTCTGGTTTTGCCACCGCTTCGCAAGCGTAAAGAAGACATTCCGTATTTAGTGGACTTTTTTCTCCAGCGTAATGCGGCCGGAAAAAATATCCGATTTGCCGATGAAGTGTACCAGGCTTTAATTGAATATGACTGGCCCGGCAATATCCGGGAACTTGAAAACCTTGTGGAGCGTTTGATTGCCCTGGCATCTGGAAATTTAATAACCATCGATGAACTGCCGGGATATATTCTGAATCCTTCCGGCAAAAAAAACCAGTCAGCCATAGAACTCGGAGAGGATATTTCTCTGGAAAATGTTGAAAAAGAAGCCATCCTGCAGGCGCTCCAACGAACAAACGGCAATCAGACTCAGGCCGCGCGTTTATTGAAAATCCCTCGCCATGTGCTTTTATACCGCATGAAAAAATTTGGTTTATCCTAGCTCCGGTCCTAACAGACGAAAGCAGTGATATATAACGTAGAATCACACCGCATGGTGCTAATTTCTTCTTACTTTTATTTTTCAATTGTCGGTGGATGGGTTTCCAGATAATCGTACGTGTCCTCAATTTCATCCATAACCATCTGTATGGTAAGCATAATTTCATCATAAATACGCTGCTTCATGCCTTTTAAATGTTCCTGAGACAGAAGTAAGCGGATAATAGTATCAGAGGTGACTTTAATTGCGTTCATTACTTCCATTGCGGAAAAGTCTTCTAAATATCTCTCTTTAGCCAGATTGTGTGCGTAGTCCAGAATATGGGAACGATCACCGGTACAAACATCTATTTCAAGCATCTTATAAATATATTCGATACGATGTATTAATTTTTCGATTTCAAGTTTTTGATAATTTGGGAATATACCGGTATTCTTTTTATCTAGTAATTGTTTTAATGTCTCATGTACTGCTCTGTCTTTCAGTCGTAACATTTCTTCGTAAATTTTCAGATACGGTCTTTCCGCTTCTGCCATAGATGGACGCATTTTATTTCGATAGTGCCAGCCATAAGGATGGCTTTTCATCTTTCCAATCATGAAAGGCAACCGGCGCTCCATTCTGTACCGTTTAATCAACTTCCACTGCATGAAATTTCTGGTATATGAAGAATCTATATTTAATTTTAAATCAATATATTTCATCATCCACACACGCTCAAAAGGGCGTCTGTTAAAAATCCACCCAATTACATTTTTTACTGCTATTCCAAATGTTGCCAACCATTTGGGAATAAATATGGGTTCCGCCGATTGAAAATAATTATAAGCGTAAGCGATTTTAAAAAGCTCCTTATGTGTTGTGATTTTTTCCGGCGATGCATGAAGTATATGGCACCTGGGCAGTTCATCTGTTTTTGTCATGACACACTTTAACAAACGCAACAGATCGTTGACATGCAAATAGGGGAGAGCAGTTTGCCCTTTGCCGGCAAGAAAGCGATGATCCCATCGGTTAGAAAGCCATGTACAGAGCATGGAATAAAGCGGTTGGTGTTCGCACCAATCGCTAAATAAAGCCGCTAAACGTAAGACGGTGCAAGGAAAATAAGAAGAAAACTTCTTAATCATCTTCTCGCATTTCCGTTTACTTAGAGCATACGGAAAAGTAGCATTCGGGGAACTGAATTCGTTGAAAGGTTCGTCTGAAGTGTTAAGATTAAAAACGGCCAGAGAACTGCTAAAAATAAAACGTTTCAATTGCAGCTTGGTAGCTGCTTCTAAAATATATTTTGTACCATCCACGTTTGTTCTTTGATATTCGGGATCATGTTGTCTGTGGAAATCAAAAAAAGCAGCGAAATGCAGGAAAAAATCCGCGCCGCCCTTTTGGGCAATCTCATTCAGAATGCGCTTTATTTCATGTTCGTTAGAAATATCAACACGAATCCAATGAATGTTCTCATGAAGAGGTATATCTGCTGCTTGTTGTGTCCGGCGCGCCAGGGCGTAAATATAGAAATCATCCCGGTATGCCTCGATAAAATTTCTGCCGAGAAAACCGGAAGCCCCGCTTAAAACTATAACAGGCAAATGTGAATTCCGTGTTTTCACTTTGATGCCTTTATAGGATTTACATCTTTAACATACTATTAAACGTAACGAATGTAAAGACATAAATATTTTTTTCCAGCGCAAGATGTATTTGACTCGTTTATTTGTAGAATATCCTACATCGAATTGTAGGATATTCTACAATATCTCCTGTTTTTGTTATTCGTTAAAGAAATTTAAATGTGAACAACCCGAAGATAACCTTCCTGTAAACAAAGGGTTAGCCTGCTAATAATTTTTTGGGAAAAGAATGGCACGCCAATTGACTTATTAAAAACAAAAAATCTTTGGTTAACAATTCGGGGTGAAGATTAAATATGGGTACGAAAATTAAAATAAAACTAACAAATATTTTATTAACGGTTGGAATCGTGGGAAGTCTGATCTTTTTTCCGATTCAAATGAAACACAATCATAATTGTTTATTCGACTGGTTCCAATGCTACTTGGAACATTCAGCGCAAAGCGGCCCGGCGGCCAGTGGTCATCATTTTAATGATTATTCTGAATTCTCTGTGACTGAGACAATGACAGAGGGAACCATGCTGGATGATTATCTACGCGTACATTCCTGGTTATGGTGGGCCAGTATCGGTCTGGTGGGTTATATTTTATTAACAAAAACAAAACAGCGAAATAAATCAAGCAAAAATTTACCAAAGGAGGCTGAATGAAAAAACTTCTCTTATTGTTAGTTATCGTGTTGAATATGGGCATACACCGACCATTGTTCGCTGACGATGAGTTACGTACGCTGCTTGATAAAATCAGCATGATTGCGCTTAAGAATAATCCGCAATTGGAAGCGCTTTATCAGGCCATGGAATCGGATTCCGTTAAAACGCCTGCGGCAGGCGCTTTGCCGGATCCGGTGATCAGCATTAATTTAATGAATTTGCCGGTGGATAATTTTGTGTTTAACCAGGAGCCGATGAGCGGAAAACAAATTGCTTTCATGCAAAAATTCCCCCTTTTTGGGAAATTGAAGTTAAAAGAAGACATCGCCAAACTCTCGGTTCAATCCAGAAAATTTTACTGGCAGGAAGCCCGAAATAAGCTCGCTGCGGATGTGCGACGATTTTACCTCGAATTGTTTTATCTGGAACAGTCCTTAAAAACCATCGAGGAGAATCAACAGCTTCTGAGGCAACTTATTTCCGTATCACAAACCCGCTATGCAACGGGAAAGGGGGCGCAACAGGATGTCCTTAAAGCACAGGTGGAACTCTCCAAACTGATGCGGCAGAGCATTGTTGTCACACAAAAAAAACAAAGTATGTGGGCGCGGCTTAAAAGTCAGTTGAATTATGCCGTAGATGAAAGCTTCGGTCTGCCGCGGGAAATCTCCTATGATCCTGAATCATTTGTAGATCAAACGCTCAAAGAGTATATGCTGAATAAAAGACCGCTTCTCAAACTTGCCGAGATTGAACTGGAAAAATATCAAAAGCAGGTCAGTCTGATTAACAAAACGCTGTTACCGGACATAACGGCAAGCGTTGCCTACACTCAAAGGGAAGTGCTTAAAAACGGCTTGGGCGGTACGGACTATTTAAGCGGCGGGATCAGTCTGAATATCCCTCTGTATTTCTGGCGCAAGCAACAACCGGAAATTCAGGCCAGAAAGATCATGGTGCGAAAAGGATTATCGGAAGAACAAAATATCAGAAACCGCATGTTATTCCAGATAGAGGACCTGCTGGCCAAACTGGAAAAGAACGCCACGCTGATTCGGTTATATGAAACGGGCATCCTTCCTCAAGCCCGGCAATCATTAACCGCGGCCTTCACCGGTTATCAAACCGACAAAATCGATTTCTTAACACTTTTAAATAATCAAAAAACATTACTTAATCTTCAGCTCGAATATGTACAGGCATTGACGGATTACTATAAATCTCTTAGTGATCTCGCTTATGTAACAGGAGTGGAAAAACTTAAAGATTTACCCAGATAATTTAAAGTACAGTAATAAAAAATCTACAAAACAAATTTAGAAAAACGGAGGATACTCCATGAAATATCTTTTAATTCTCTTATCAGTTATGCTTTTGGGCATCGGGGTTAATTCTTGTTCGAATTCGGGTAATGAAAATAAAAAAGCAGCCACTTCGGAAAGTAAAGAGCTCTGGACGTGTGGTATGCATCCGGAAGTGATCCTGGAGCATCCGGGTCAGTGCCCGAAATGTGGTATGGATCTGGTGCCTTTAAAAACCAACGCGAATTCAGACGCGCAGCATGAACATTCTGACGATGAAACAGTCGGAAAGCAGGGACAGACGCAGGAACTGTGGACGTGCGGCATGCACCCGGAAGTTTTGCTTGACCATCCGGGACAATGCCCGAAATGCGGCATGGATCTGGTTCCGGTTAAAACAGAAGCGCCCCAGGCCGAAAGTAATGACGCCGGGAAGGAAAGAAAAATTCTTTATTGGCAGGCTCCCATGGATCCAACGGAGATTTACGATCACCCCGGTAAATCGAAAATGGGCATGGACCTGATTCCTGTGTATGAAGATCAGGTTTCCGGCGGCCCGGAAGTGCGCATAGATCCCGTAACAATCCAAAATATGGGCGTACGTACGGCAATCGTTGAAAAGGAGGATTTTATTAACACCGTGCGTACCGTGGGGTATGTGGCATATAATGAGGAAAAGGTGAGCGAAGTGTCCGTGAGGTTCTCGGGATGGATCGAGAAACTTTACGTGGAATATACCGGAGAGCGCGTTCGCAAGGGACAAACCCTAATGGAAATCTATTCTCCCGAACTGGTAACAACCCAAAAAGAATATTTATTGGCTGTGGAAAATTTCCGCCAGTTAAAAGACAGTCCGTTTGAGGAGATAAAACGCGGCGCACAGAATCTGCTGAATTCTACCAGACAGCGGCTTGTGAACTGGAATATTCCTGCCAGCGAAATTAAAAAGCTTGAGCAGACCGGGCAGGTGCGCAGGACCTTAAAAATAGAGTCACCCTCCAGTGGTTTCATTGTCCACAAAAATGTTACCGAGGGACAATTTGTTAAAGAAGGCATGTCGCTTTTCCGTATTGCAGATTTAAGCACGGTCTGGGTGCAAGTAAGCCTTTATGAAAATGAATCCGTGAATGTCTCACCGGGCGACAAGGCTGAAATGAGCCTCGATTATATCCCAGGAAAAACGTTTTCCGGAAAAATAAGTTATGTGTACCCGTATGTGGAGGAAAAGGCGAAAGTGGTTCGGGTGCGATTGGAATTCCCCAACAAACAGGAGTTGTTAAAGCCCGGAATGTACGCCCATGTCAAACTGGAAACCGATCATTATCCGGACGCTGTGGTGGTTCCCTCTGAGGCAATCATCAGAACAGGAGAAAGAAATCTGGTTTTTATCAAAAAGGACCGGGGACGGTTTGAGCCGCGTAAAGTGGTTATCGGAGCGGAAAATGCGCAGGGCAAAGTTCAGATCCTTTCCGGACTGCGCGAGGGAGAAGAAATCGTAACATCGGCGCAATTCCTGCTGGATAGCGAAAGCCGCCTCCAGGAAGCCATTCAAAAAATGCTAGCCGCACGTAAATAAGACGAGAACGGAGAAAGATAAATGATAGAAAAAATAATAGAAGCTTCGGTAAAAAATCGATTTCTGGTAATCGTGCTTACAGGCATACTGGCGTTCGTCGGTATTTATGCCATGTTTAATACCCCTGTGGACGCCATACCGGATTTAAGCGACGTTCAGGTGATTATTCTGACCGAATATCCCGGGCAGGCGCCCCAGGTCGTCGAAGATCAGGTGACGTATCCGTTAACAAGCGCCATGCTGGCCGTACCCTATGCCAAAAACGTACGCGGGTATTCCTTCTTCGGACTCTCCTTTGTCTATATTATATTCGAAGACGGTACTGATCTGTACTGGGCACGGAGCCGGGTGCTCGAGTATTTAAATTATGTGTCCAAGAAACTGCCGGAAGGCGTCACGCCCACTCTGGGTCCGGACGCCACAGGTGTGGGATGGGTGTATGAGTATGTGCTGGATGGCGGAGATAAGTACGATCTTCAGCAGCTGCGTAGCATTCAGGACTGGTATCTGCGCTACGAACTAACCAGCGTTCCCGGCGTGGCTGAAGTGGCAAGCATCGGAGGGTACGTAAAGCAATACCAGGTGGAAGTAGACCCCAACAAATTAGCGGCCTTTGGCATCTCGCTCCAGAAAATACGCATGGCCATTAAGCGCAGCAACAATGATGTAGGCGGCAGACTGGTCGAAATGGGCGAGACCGAGTTTATGGTGCGCGGATTGGGATATATCAAATCGCGCCAGGACATCGAGAATATTCCACTGGGGGTGGACAAATACGGAACGCCCGTTTTGCTGAAACAGGTAGCTAATGTTACCATTGGTCCGGAGTTGCGGCGTGGTCTGGCTGAATGGAACGGCGAAGGTGAGGCCGTGGGCGGCATCATCGTGATGCGCTATGGCGAGAATGCGCTCAAGACCATTCGTCTGGTAAAGGAGAAACTCAAAGAGCTAAAAAAGGGGCTTCCGCCGGGAGTCACCATTAAACCGGCGTACGACCGCTCCGGGCTGATCGAACGATCGATCAGTAATCTTAAATGGAAACTTGTGGAAGAATTAAGCGTGGTGGCTATCGTTTCTGTCATTTTTTTACTGCATTTCCGAAGCGCCTTTGTGGCTCTGTTTACACTGCCAATGGGAATATTGATCTCCTTTCTTGTAATGTACTTTCAGGGAATCAACGCTAACATCATGTCCCTGGGCGGAATTGCGATCGCCATCGGCGCCATGGTGGATGCTTCCATCGTAATGATCGAAAATGCGCACAAACATCTGGAAAAAAAGACAGGAGGAGATCACTGGGCAACGATCATAAAATCATCGAAGGAGGTAGGCCCGGCGCTGTTTTATTCATTGATGATCATTACGATGTCCTTTCTGCCGGTTTTTTCCTTGCAGGCTCAGGAGGGAAGACTGTTTAAGCCGCTGGCATATACAAAGACCTATGCCATGGGCGCTGCCGCTCTACTGGCGATCACCATCGTGCCCATTTTGATGGGGTACTTCGTCCGCGGTAAAATACTGCCTGAGGATAAGAATCCCATCAGTAAAGTACTGATCAGGATCTATCGCCCCGGTATTCAGTTTGTCCTTCGCTTTCGCTGGCTGACCATCGGAATCGCTGCGGTTATTTTAATATTGACAATCTTCCCGCTAAAGAAAATCGGTTCCGAATTTATGCCGCCCCTGAACGAAGGTGACCTGCTTTACATGCCCACCACGGATCCGGGTATCAGTATTACCAAAGCCAAGGAGCTTCTACAGCAGACGGATAAGATTATTAAAAGTTTTCCCGAAGTGGAAAGCGTTTTCGGGAAGATTGGTCGCGCGGAATCCGCTACGGACCCCGCGCCACTATCCATGATCGAAACGACCATAACACTCAAACCGAAGGAAGAATGGCGGCCGGGCATGACCATCAAAAAGCTGATTCGGGAACTTGACGCCGCCATTCAGTTTCCGGGCTTGACCAACGCCTGGACCATGCCCATTAAAACAAGAATCGATATGCTTTCCAC
>CAZJNP010000060.1:0-11197 GCA_964547355.1 uncultured Calditrichaceae bacterium | reverse complement strand
TTTTACGGCTGTACGAGTAAAATCAAATTAATTTAAAACTATTAGTAAGGAAACTTTAATGAAAAATTTACGCATATTTTTTGTTCTTCTTGTTGTAACCGCATCCGCCTTTGGGCAAACCGCTACTTTGACCGGAAGCTGGTTGTTAATCAAAGCGAAGATAAAATCGGAAACGGTTTATCCCTATCAGGTTTTCGAATTCAGGCAGGACGGCAAGCTGCTGGCCATGGGCTATGAAATGGGCCAATGGCAATACGACAAAACCAGCCGCCAACTTACGCTTCAATCCGAAAGAGACAAGGATTTTAACGGCAGTTCTCAGGTGCTCACCCTGAACGAAAACGAGCTTACCATGAACAAAGACGGCGATGTCTATTATTACCGACGCTACCGTCCCAAGCAGATCGCCCGGGACAACAAAACCGCACCCTTCATTGGCACCTGGCAACTGAGCGGTACGGATTATTCCTTTGCCTTGGTTCGGTTCGATCTGCCGGAAGATTTTAAGCTCTTTCAGGCTTCCGATGGGGAGACCGATCGTTCGTCCGGCACATGGATGTTTGTGCCGCAAGAATCGGCCGTTATTTTTATCGGCTTTTCCCATTTACTGCGCGGAAAAGCGGCACTGGCCGATGTCAGCGCCGACGGATTTACTTTAAAGCTGGCCAATCGCACGCTTAAAGCACGGCGTCTAAAAGCCAACGCCAATAAAATCGAGCGCCTGACTTTTAAAGAAGAGGATTTCCCTGAAGACGCGGAGCCGGACGAATCCCAACTTCCCTGGCGGGATTTCGATAAAATGATCCAGGTTTTAAAAGATGTGGTTTCAATCCAATACACTTACGGACAATTGGTCGAAGAATTCAACACGCTTAAATATACCAGTTCCATTTTGTCCAAACTAAAAGTAGACCCTACAAAACCCAGCGTTAAATTTACCAATTTGTACATTTCCGGTGGCGACACCTCGCAGTTTTCGGAAAACTATAAGGGGAATCTTATGGGAAGCTACAACGCCTTTTTTCCCAAAGAAGAACCATGGCCCTATCGCATTAAAGGTGTAGAGAAAATAACCGTTCCGGCCGGTTCCTTTGACTGCACTGTTATTGAAGCCATAGACGGCGAGAAGAAACTCAAGTACTGGATGATTAACGACATGCCCGGCGTGTACGCCAAAATCATTCGGGAAGAGACCGATCCCTTCGGCAAATTGGAATACAGCGTACAGGAATTGGAGAAGATTACCTATCGGGACAAATAAATGACAAATGACAAAAGAAAAATGAAAAAAAGTTCCCAATTCTTAATTTTTACCAGAAACTGAAAACCGAAAACTGATAACTGAAGACTAAAACTAATAACAACTTAACCAATTGAATTAATGCCTAAACTGTATTCAACAACACCATAAACCCAATCAAGGAGTTTTTTATGAAGTATTTTACGCATCTCATTATTTTATTATTACTGGCAAGTTTTGCTTTGGCACAGGACGCCGGCACGGTAAAATGGACCTTTGATACAGGCAGCGAAATCTTCGGTGCACCGGCCATTGGTTCAGACGGAACCATTTACGTGACCTCGAACGACCACTATCTTTACGCCATCAATTCAGATGGCACTTTAAAATGGAAATTTGACGCAGGATACGGCATCAAAGCGTCGCCGGTCATCGGGTCGGATGGTACGATATATATCGCCACAGTGGGACTTGGTTACCTGATCGCCGTTAGTCCCGACGGTACGCAAAAATGGATAAGCGATCGGGCTGATGGCTGGATTGAAGACACTCCCGCATTAATGGGTGACGGTACGCTGGTGTTCGGCACCACCAACCAGAATTTTTACGGTTACAATCCCGACGGCACCAACAAGTGGACCATTACTTTGAACTGGAACGAGTATTCCAGTCCGGCGGTGGCAGCCGATGGCACGATTTACATCGGATTGAACAGCAACGGTTTGTACGCCCGCAATCCGGATGGCAGCGCTAAGTGGAATTTCAGCGCTGCGGGTAGCGTGCAGTCGTCTCCGGCCATTGGGGGGGACGGTACGATTTACGTGGGTTCGTCTAGCGGAAATTTATACGCCATCAATCCGGATGGTACTGAGAAGTGGCACTTTGAAACCGGCGGCACCATTTATGCCTCTCCTGTGATTGGCGAGGATGGTACCGTTTATGTGGGGTCTTCCGACATGAAGTTTTACGCCATTAATCCGGATGGTACGGAAAAATGGCATTTTACGACCCTGGGGGGCTTTATGCATGCGGATATTGCCGCGGTAGGAGCGGACGGATTGATTTATGTGACCGGATACGATACCACTATGGGGTTTGCCAAATATCTGTACGCCTTTAATTCGGATGGTTCGTTGAACTGGGTTTACACCGAAAGCGACGTGATTCAGGGCGGCATAGCCATCTCCGACGATGGCACACTTTATGTGGGCTCTTACGGAGGTACGCTGCATGCCATCCATTCCACCAGTACAGGTTTGGCGAATAGTCCCTGGCCGCGTTTTCATCACGACAACAAAGGGACGGGCAATGTGCAAACGGCTACGGCCATTCGTCCGGTGGAGGCCCCGCTACCGGAGGGATTTACCGTTTCACAGGCCTACCCTAATCCCTTTAATCCGGCCACACGCATCCGGTTTAGCCTGAATAAAGCTTCCCGCGTGCAGGTGACCGTGTACAACGCCGCCGGTCAATTGGTAGCCAATTTGCTGGACGCCCAAAAAGCCGCCGGCAGTTACGAATTGAGCTGGAACGCCGCTGCGCTGGGTTCTGGTGTGTACTTTATTCAAGTGCAGACCAACGGAAAAGTAGCGACACGCAAAGCATTGCTGGTGAAATAACCGATTTATTAAACAATATGATGAAATAAAAAAAACCGTCCGTGTCAATTTCGGGCGGTTTTTTTTGTTGTTTGTCCCATAATTCCATCGCAATGCGCAGCCCTAAAGGTATTCCTATTTTGCCCTTTCAGGGCGAATTGTTAAAGGGAGGGCGAGGCTATACCCCGGCGCGCTGCGCCGGTTTGCCGTATATATGCCCTTCGGGCAAATATGTTTTTGTGGGGGATTATGGGGGTGAATAAAATGCCCTACATGGCGGGTTAATATGTGGGTGAGGCATTTTTCACTGGCGCGTAGTTTGTTTTACCCTTCGGGGACTCGTGTTTGTTCTGGGGTATTCATAGATTCAAAACGCCCCGCAGGGGCACTATATATACAACCCAGGGCAACGCTCTGGGCAAAAAGCCATCGTCTAATTGAAAACCGCCCCGAAAGAGCATCATAAATTAAAATTCAATCCCACACATACCGTTCATCAAAATTCACCTCGTATTTTAACAAAAATTTGCGATATTCTTCCTGAAACGATTTCCTGCGATGATGTTCTTCCTGACCCTCCACATATTTTATTACGGTCGGTAACTGCGACTTGCCAACAGAAAAAACGCCATAACCGTTCTGCCAAAAGAATTTCTGATATTTTTGACCTTTCGTTTTTACCCATCTGGAAGAGTTCCGTTTGATCTCCTCAAACAACTTGCTAATAGGGATTGTTCGGGACAACTCACAAACAATGTGCACATGGTCTGCCGTACCATTTACCCGCTGTGGATGACATTTCAGATGAGAACAAATGCCTGCAATATATCTGTGCATTTCATCCCGAACTTCAGGTTGTAAAAAAGGGTAACGATTTTTAGTGCTAAAAATAATGTGAATGAATACTTTGGAAAGGGATTGTGGCATGTTTTCTCCTTAATATTCGGGGATTACTATTAAATTTTACATTATGAAATACCTATTATCAATAATAACATCTAAAAAAAATCCCGGATGTGAATATGATGCCCCTACAGGGCGGATTATTATGTATGGTGGGCATTTATCCCCGGCGCGCTGCGCCGGGCTATCATATTTATGCCCTTCGGACAATTTTCCCAATCCTTTTAATCCGATAACAACCATTACCTATTTACTGCCCGTGAAACAGCGGCATTTATTTTTACCTGCTCAAAACAAATGTCGGCTGGCAGGACAGCCGGAAAATGATATTATTATGTTAAAACAGGTAACATGCTTTGACAATCGGATGCTGGCTCTTTCAATCACGAAAAACTTAATTTCGAAAAACGAACATCCCGAGCCATGGGGATGTCCGTTATTGATTATTTGTTTGGAAAAGATTATTAAAACCTTTGACTCCGTTAATAAACTGCAGCAGCGCCCAAGAGGGAATGAAAATTTTATCAATCAATAGCAAAGTTTATAAGAACATTCGTTTTCATCTTTTTAGAAACGGAGCAGGTACCTTCCAAAAATTTACCCATTTGTAATAATTGGACCGTAAGTTATTCGGTCACTTTATGTTAGAGCTTTGTAGAATAATAAAACTCACACTGTAATCAAACGGTTTAAATTCCCGCTATATTAAAATCAATCGCAAGAATTTTCAATGGTTGCAGGAAGGCAAGAGGTACAAGCTCTTTAAAATAATTGAAATCTTCCTTAATTTTGTAAATTCATCGGACGACCCGTATAAACGGCGATGTTCGGAACCGCGTGCAAAAAAATCAGGCGCGTTTAAAACTTGTATGCATTGGAAAGGCGTTGCTATGAAACGAGTCTTTTTTATATTGACAATCTTCATTTTTCTGGCGTCCTGTTTTTCTACCCGGGAGCGCACGCACCGTTTACCCGGAAAATACGAACGCTTCACGCTGTTGCCAAATGGCTGGAAATTATCTCCGGCCGGCATGGCGATCCCCATCGGCGAACTGCCCCTGAACATGGTGGTAACTTCCGACGGCCGTTTTGCCATCACATCCAACAACGGAACGGGGGAACAATCGTTGTCTGTAGTGGATTTGGAAAAGCAACAGGAAGTGCAGCGTTTTCCCATCGGCAAAACCTGGCGCGGTTTGGCGCTGGATGAGACTTCCGGGCGGCTTTACGTTTCCGGCGGAAACGACGACGTAGTATTAATTCTCCGCTGGCAAAACGGACGCGTGGCGGCGGGCGATACTATTCCGCTGCCTGTGGTAAAGGGCGTAAAGTATCATTCCATATCCGGATTGGATGTGAATCCCCTGGAAAATCAACTTTTTGTGGTCACGAAGCATAGTAATCGGTTGTTTGTTTTTGATATCGATACTAAAAACCTCCTGCATCAGCAGAAAATGCCGGGTAAATGCTACGATGTAAAGCTGGATCATCAGGGGCAATTTGCATATGTGTCCGTTTGGGGAAAAGCGCAGGTACTGCAAATAGATACCCACCGTTTTACGATTGTTCGTAAGTTTGCCACAGGCGATCACCCCTGTGAAATGATTGTAAGTCCGGAAGACCGCTACCTGTTTGTAGCCAACGCCAATGCCAATACGGTATCGTTGATTGACATCGATCGGGGCAAGGTCATCGAGACGCTGAACACCGCACTGACGGCCAATGCGCCTCCGGGTAGTACGCCCAATGCCCTGGCATATAATGCAAAAGATAAAATTCTTTTGATTGCAAACGCGGATAATAACTATTTATCGCTGTTTGACGTGGGCGAACCGGGACTATCAAAAAGTCTGGGGTTTATTCCTGTGGGCTGGTACCCAACGGCAGTAAAATATCAGCCCCGCTCCGATCGGATATTGGTTGCTAATGCCAAAGGCCTGGCGTCTATGCCCAATCCGCAAGGTCCCAAGCCCGGCCGGCACCAAAATAAAAGACAGGAACAGTACATCGGTAGCCTATTCAAAGGCGCGCTGTCTGTGATTTCTTTTCCCGATGAAGAAAAGCTAGCTTACTACACCCGGCAAGTTTACGCGAACACACCGTACGTTCAGAATAAAATAGAACCGGGCAATCAAACGGTAGTTCCCGCAAAACATGACTTGAAAGGCAGCCGGCAGATTCGGCATGTGTTTTATATTATTCGCGAGAACCGCACCTACGATCAGGTTTTGGGGGATTTACCGCATGGCAACGGAGATTCCTCTCTGTGTCTGTTCCCGAGAAAAATCACTCCGAACGCCCATAAAATCGCCGAGACATTTGTGTTGTTTGATAATTTTTACGTCGACGCGGAGGTGAGCGCGGACGGCCACAACTGGACCATGGCCGCATACGCCACCGATTATGTGGAAAAAACCTGGCCCACCATGTACGGGGGTAGAGGGGGCAGATACGATTATGAGGGCGGCGTACCCATTAGTAGTCCTTCTTCCGGATACATATGGAACGCCGTGTTGAAACGAGGATTGACATTGCGCAATTACGGGGAATTTACTTATGGGCGCCCCAATGACCAGGGGATTTATGTTTCCGCCGAACCGGCGTTACAACCGCACACCTGCCCGGAGTTTCCGGGATTCAATACAAAGATCAGCGATGTGCGACGCTATGAAATCTGGGAAAAAGATTTTACCCGTCTGGAAAAGGAAAACGCGGTGCCGGCTTTATCCATCATCCGTTTGCCTAATGATCATACAGCGGGTACGCGGAAAGGATATCCTACAATCCCGGCCATGATCGCCGATAACGATTACGCGCTGGGTCTGATCGTACAGCGCATATCGCGGAGTTCGGTGTGGAAAAACAGTGTGATTATTTCTGTCGAGGACGACGCCCAGAACGGCTCGGATCATGTGGACGCCCACCGTTCGGTTTTGCTAATAGCAGGGCCTCATGTGCGACGGGGTTTTGTGGATCATACCATGTACTCTACCAGCGGTGTGTTGAAAACCATTGAGCTAATTCTGGGATTGCCGGTTATGACGCAATTTGATTTGTCGGCCACGCCCTTGCTCGCGGCTTTCCAGGATGAGGCAGATATACGCCCCTATCAGGTGGTTTTACCGGAGGTGGATATGAAGCAAACAAACGACGGGCTGGGGTACGGCGCGCAAAGATGCGAACAACTGAATCTGGCGCGTGAAGACGCCATCCCAGACGTGGAATTCAACGAAATTATCTGGAAGGCCATGCGCGGAGCTGATGTGTCCATGCCAGCGCCGGTGCGCAATGGATTTGTCCGAATTACCGAAAAAGACGATGATTAAAATGAATTCATTTATATTGTAAAGACGGACGAAAGTGTGACGAGAATTGTTGATTACCAGTTCTTTGATGCGTAGCTTCTAACGCTGTAGTAAACTAAACTGGAGGAACGATTGCCCGAAACAAGGAAGCTGAATCGCGAAGAGCGCAAACGATATTTAAACCTGCGCCGTCGTTTTCCCAAACCCGTAATCGGAATTACCGGTAATTTAGGCAAATCATCCACGCTCGAAATGATTAACACAGTTCTGGCCACGAGGGGTAAAGTGCTTAAAGACAGCCGCGGGCACGGTAACTGGCGCAACAATATCCGTTTGTTGGAAAAACTTTCGCCGGATTACGATTACGCGCTTTTTGAATTTGATTATCAACGAGGCAATCACTTTGCTGAAATTCTGCGCCTGATTAAACCTACCATCGGTATTTTAACCAATATCGGCGATGCCCATCTTAATTATCTCGGCACCATGATGCAGATCGTGCTGGAAAAGTCAGCCGTGGTTAAGTATCTGGCGCGCGACGGGCTGGCCATTCTCAATAAGGACGATGAACTGAGCTCCGCTTTGGGAGATTTTATTACCACCACCAACATCATTAAGTTTGGATTAAGCCAAAGCTCGGATTACTACGCTTCCGATATTCAACAACTTGGTCCGGAAGGCGTACGATTTAAACTGAACGGCAAATACCCGGTGAAACTGCCCATTTACAGCATCCAGGATGTGTATAATTTTTTAGCGGCTGTGGCATGCACCGAATACCTTGGATTCAAAAAATCGGAGATCATCGATATTTTCCAGGAGCGATTCGTTTTGTCTCCGGGAAGGGGAAAGCTGCACCGTTTTGGTGATGTGATTGTGCTGGATGAGAGCTATATCGGCACGCCTAGGTCCTTAAGCAAAGCCGCCCGCTCGCTGATCGGATTCCGCCCTTATTCCGAAAATCTGTGCCTCGTAGTGGGCGACATGACCGGCGCCGGGGTAAAAGTGGAAGAGCAACATCTGAACATGGGTTATTTCATCTCTGCGCTGCCCATATCTAACATTATTACCATTGGGGAATACGCAAAATTTATCGCCAAAGGTGCCTCTTTAATCAAGACCAATCATAAAAGAATCCATTCCGTAAACACCATCGACGAACTGCTGGATCACCTGAAAGATCAGTTGTCTGATAAGTCTGTTATTTCCGTTAAAGGCGTGGGATCGGTTGCCATGCATCGCATTCTTAAATTTGTGGGACAGAGATTTGACAGCAATGGAACGCGGGGAGAGGCTTAACTTTTTTATTTATACAGAAGTTCAATATAAGAAGAAAAAGCCACAAATTTCACGAATGAGCATAAACCGATGTTAGATGACTTGGATGCGTGGAAATTTTGCCGATTGTTAATTTGTTCCCGCTCTTTTTTTAGATAACTTACACGGCGTAAGAACCGAAAAATAGATCTCTTTGAGCTAACGTGAACTATTAAGGAGCTATTTCGAATCGTGTGGATAACAAGTATCACTTCTTAACCCAAATTGGCAATCGTTCAATTTATGACTTCCGGTAAAAACTGAATCTTTAAATACTCTAATAGTCTGAAGGACTTTTCTTAACGTGCGTAGGGCATCGCCCTATGGTAACAGGACCAACAATGCATGGACGCTCTGAAAGAGCAAAATACCCTTTAACCGGCGTTAATATATTTTACCCTTACAGGGAATTCGTTTAAAGGGGTACCGCCTTCCCAAGAGCGTTGCTCCCGGTTGACTTATTTCACCCTTTCAGGGTTTTAGTATTTTTTACCCATACAAAACGACATAGATCACTATTAAAAATTGTCAAACAAAAATAAAAAACTTGTTTCATTTGCAAATACTCGTTAAAATCCAGCACATAAAAGTGGAACCCATTTACTCGGAGAAAAAATATGCGCAGTGTATGGTCTATCATCATTACTGCTTTGATTATTACAACCGCTTATTCACAAAACGATATGAAATACAATCTCTTTGGCGAATATGAATCGTTGCTTGATGAATTACAGGAAAATGACGCGGAAGTGCTTTCGCCCGGATATTTCAAAAAAGCGGTAAAATATTATAAAGAAGCAAGTGAAGATTATGACAGCAACAGTGAAAACAGTTTAATTGATATTAAGAAGAAATTGGAAAAATGCCGCGAACAGGCTTTAAAAGCCATGGCAGTGGTTCGATTGGCACAGGATACTTTAAGGCAAACGCTCAAAGCCCGCGACGATGCCTTAACGGCAAACGCACCAACTTTTGCCCCTGAGGAATGGGATCGGGCGGAAGAAGAATTCCAGGATGCCACGGAAGAGCTGGAAGATGATGATATTGAAAGCGCCCGAGAGCATGGTCAGGAGGCGCTAAAGTTGTTTAAAGTGGCTGAACTGTTAGCCATTAAAAATAGCGTGCTTGGGGATGCCCGCATTCAGGTTAATATAGCGGAAAGAGAAGAGGCAGAGAAATATTGTCCGCAAACTTTTCGCCACGCAAAAATGCTGCTGTTAGATGCTGAGGCCTTTATCGAAAAAAATCCATACGACCGTCAGGACGCTGCACAAAAGGCCTTATCTGCCGCATATGAAGCACGCCATGCTCAGTATTTGACACGCATCATAAAATCCTTAAAGGACGGTAACGCCAATTGGGAAGATCAATTCCTTAAATTTGAAGAAATGCTGAAAAACTTAGGCGTTCCTTTCCATTATGAACCGAAATTTGATAAAGGATTTGAGCAACCCGTAAAAGTTTTAATGACCTATATTACCAATTTAAAAACTGAGGAAAAACGCCTCATCCAGGAAAACACAAAATTGGAAGAAGAGCTTAACGCCCTCCGAGAGAGTCTGGAATCTAAATCCGAGGCGTTACGGGAACGCCATGCGCGGGAAGAATTAATAAAAAAAGTGAAGGAAATTTTTACTCCGGAAGAAGCGGAGGTCATCTATCAGGGCGATAAAGTGATTATTCGTTTGACCGGATTGCAATTCCGTGCAGGCAGCGCAGTCATTCAGCCCGAATATTTTTCTCTTTTAACTAAAGTTCAACGCGCTATCCGGCTCTTTCCGGAACATTATGTTCAAATTAATGGGCACACGGACGCCACGGGTAGGGCGATTAAAAATAAGATACTTTCAGAAAAACGCGCTAAAGCCGTGGCCGATTTCTTACTCGCCGGTATGGAATTAAATAAGGATTTGATTCAATACTATGGGTATGGCGATTTAAAACCTATTGCTTCTAACAAAACCAGAGAAGGGCGCATGAAAAATCGCCGTATTGAGGTGGTTATTTCTCTGTAAAGCAGACGATACGGGTTCTCAAATGTAGGAATCCGTTTGGTGACAATATTATTTCTAAGAAGAAATTGCTGGATTTGCAGTTGGTAAAAGCCCAGCCGTTATTGTATCATTTCTCTGTTTATAACATTAAAAATAATATATACTTGTTCCTGTCCTGCCTGAATTGATCCGGGTAAACGATTTGTGGGTTTCTAACGGTTGGCATTCCATTTGCATAAAAATGCATTATGGCAAGTCAATCGATAAACCGCACAAAAAAGATTCTGGTCATCGATCCCGATCGCGAATTTTGCAATAATGTACGGCTATATCTGGAAGAGGATTATCAGGTCCTTACACGTCAGGGATTGCGAAATCTGGAAGAAACCGTTCTGCTCCGCCAGATAGATTTATTAATTATTGATGCGGATTACTCCATTGATTATCTGGTGCTATTGATCGGGCGCTTGCGTTCCAAATATCCATCCCTCAAAATAATCCTCATGTACACGTATTTTAATGCGGACAAACAGGTTGAACGTATCTTAGCCAGCGATGTGGATGATGTCATTGCCAAGCCATTTGATGTGGATCGACTGAAGGCACATATCGATGTTCTGCTAAGCAGAAAAAAGCGTATCAGCCAGTAAAGAGTGAAGGCTAATCAAAGTAGCAACACACGATTATGGTCACTTCCCAAAAGAAACAGAAAATAGAATAAAGCTAAGGTATCCGATCAAGTATTTTAATAGTTAAATGTTTTGATTTAGAGATCTAAATTAAAGTCATTCATTTTTTTCTTTCTATGGGATGGTTTTGTATCGTGATGAGATACCAATG
>CAZJNP010000059.1:0-11391 GCA_964547355.1 uncultured Calditrichaceae bacterium | reverse complement strand
TTAAAGACGGAACTTAGCTTAAGTTTATTTTTTTTTTTCAAGATGGAGATGGCATTCGATTTTTTTGCCTGTTTTGTTGGTTCGGATATTTGTATAAGAGACAGTATTAAGATTTAACCGGATATTTCGATATTATTGTAGAAGGTCACTTTAACAAGGACGAACCTACAAATTTCAAGAAGTAACACGGAAAGTTTGCGTACTTTCGGAGAATTTATTTGAAAAGCACTTGGGTTAAAAAGGATATATTTGATCCTATCAGGAAATAGTGAACGAATAGTTCCTTCATATTAAAAGGACACCCGAATGATTGAACCACTGATAATTTGACCATGAACACTTGATTTGTTTCTATGGAGATTTATATTTGATCATTAGATTTGTCTATTTTCTCTTAAATAAAAAATAGACCAATAAGAAGTTTGACTAACACACTATCATCAAGGAGAACAAAATGCGCAAAATTATATTGCTTTCTTTACTTTTTATATTGTTCGCCGGGTGCGTATCCACCAGAGAAGTGCAATTTCAACGCCGGGCAGAACTTGACCCCCAGATAGACCTTTGGCTGGCCAAAAAAGCGCACACACCCGGAGAAACCATATCCGTATTGGTGCGTACTTCCAGCCCGGTAAAATATCCATTCCTTACGCATGTTAAGGCCGCTTTTTACACCGGACACGTCACCAGAGACCAAATAAAACAACTTCTGAAAGATCCCAGAGTGGTCCGTATCCGGTCAGGGAAAAAACAATTATTAAAAAAGAGGAGTCAGTAATGAACCGCATCCTTGTTTTTTTACTTCTTTTGTTTGGTTTTGCTTTCTCTCAAAAAGCCGATGCATTTTTGCGTTTTCAGAACCGCATGGCGCTGGCCAAAGGTGAATCTCAGACCTACCGGCTACTGGTTAGAGGAAACGATCATTTAGCCCAGGTGCTCAGAGATAAAGGTTTTAAGGTACAGACCGATCTTGGTCGGATTGTAACCGTTCAGGTCAACAGCCAGGAACTTTCCCGGATGTTAAACTTAGCGGAAGTAGAGCATGTAACCCTGACGCCGCCCAAAAAGCTGTACAACTCCAAAGCCGTCAATTATCAAAACGTGCAAAAAGCATATGACGCAGGTTACACAGGCAGCGACGTCATCATCGGGATTGTGGACACCGGCATCGATTTTTATCATCCCATGTTTCGCAAGCAAAACGGCGATACGCGCATTCTTTACTTGTGGGATCAAACGCTCAGTGGCACTGGCCCCAGTGGTTTTCAGTATAATTACGGCGTAGAGTACACCCAGAGCCAAATCAATCAGGATCTGAATTCGGGCACCCCCTATTCCGTCGTCAAACAGCAAGATATAAATGGACACGGTACGCACGTAGCCGGTTCGGCGGCCGGGGACGACCACACCATCTCACCGCAAGACACCCTGCATGGCGGTGCTAAAGAAGCGAACCTGATCATTGTGAAAACCACGCTGGAAAACGCTGACATCATCAACGCTGTGGATTACATTTTTGCCAAAGCCTCCGCGCTGGGTTTACCATGTGTGGTCAATCTGAGTCTGGGCGGCCAATACGGTCCTCATGACGGCACGGACGATGATAGTCAGGCCATAAACAGCTTAACCGGGCCAGGTAAAATCATTGTGTATGCCGCCGGAAACGACGGAGACAAAAAGGTTCACTATTATAAAGACAATGTGGTCTCCACGGATCAGATCGAGTTCACTTACACCGATTACCTGAATGTATGGATCGAAGCAGGAGACGACCTGCTCAGCGCGTCTTTGAGCTGGGGCAGCGGCTCCATTTCCAATGTGGTTAAAGGCACCTATAAAGTTTCCGGGAATGTACAATTGGCCGTTGACCAGGCCTCTGCTGCCAATAATAATCAAATCGCCGTTTACGTATTTATCGCTGACACCACCCTTAACAGCAAAACGTTTACGTTAACCTTAAATTCCTTAAGTGATAAAAACAACAACGGTAAAATCGCCCGCCACGCCTGGTCGGAAGCGGATGCCATTTCCAGCCCATACGGAGCTTTTACGCTGGGCACTTCTTACGGCAGCTCCAATTATCCTTTCACCCTCAGCAACGACGCCTGCGCCGAAAAAGTGGTTTCCGTGGGCGCCTTTATTAGCCGCGAGTACTGGCCGGCCAGCGACGGAAACACCTACCAATACACCAATTCCGGCAAGGAAGGCGGCCTGGCTGGCTTCAGCGGCATCGGTCCCACGGCCGACGGCCGTAACAAGCCCGATATTATCGCCGGCGGACAAATCGTTCTTTCCGCCAAAAGCTCGTTTATCTCAGTGCAAGATCCATGGCTACCCCCTGCCCCTTATACGGACGATTACTTTTATACCCAGGGTACTTCCATGGCCGCGCCGGTAGCCACCGGAGCCATTGCTCTTTTGCTGGAAAAAAATCCCGACTGGGGACCGGACGAAGTAAAAGCCTACTTGTTTAACCACGCTCAGGGTACGTCGAGAACAACCGGCGCCACACTGTCCGAAGTGGAAATTAAAGATGACCCCAATAAATGGGATCGCGTATTCGGTTACGGCGCCATCGATCTGACCGACGCCTTCAGTCCGGATGCCATCGAAGACCAGCCGATTCAGACTATATCGGAATACGCCTTGGCGCAAAACTATCCCAATCCGTTCAATCCGGCCACGACCATTACCTACCAGCTTCCTTCGGACAGCCGTGTCCGGCTGACGGTGTACAACACCCTGGGGCAGGTTGTCAAGCGACTGGTCGATCAGAATCAGCAGAAGGGCACACACACCGTATCGTTTAAAGCCGACCATTTACCGAGCGGGGTTTATTATTATACTTTGCAGGCCAATGGTTTTAAACAAACACGTAAAATGGTTTTGATCAGATAAAAAGGAAGCCATACTTTGTTTACTTCGGTTCTGAATTAAAAAGGTATATGGAATAAAAGTGTAGATTCAACATAAAAGGAACAGCAGGAAAAGACCTTTCACTTCCTGTTGTTCCTTTTTTAACACACAACAATAAATCATCTCCGATGTATCTTTTGGGAAATCTCTTCGTTTACTACTAACTACCCTCTCTGTTTAAATGATCTTCTTTTGAAGACAAAACGCGATGTGTCCTGTTTTATCCTTTCCCGTTTTTTTTTCAAATCTTTATTTTCGCAGTTAAATTTTTCTATTTCGGGATTTTGTGTTCGATTTTCGGTTTTACTGCTTTCTTTAAGTCAATCCTAATTTTCTCTTAAGTTTCTCTATGCCCTTTCCGAATATGATTTTATCATAACGCGGTATTTTTCTTTATCGAAAATAGTGAAAGATTTTTCTAATAGATATTAAACAAATACACGCAGGAGCACTGCCTCCTGTTTAACATTTCTAATTTGATCTTATTTTGGGAGTAGCGATTATGGAGAAAAAATGGCTATTTATACTCATTCTCATAGTAACCGTATCCAGCGTGTGGTCGGATCCGGAACGTAAAAACATCGCTGTGATTGATTTACAAAGCAGGGGCGGTTTGACCAATGAAGAAAGCGGCGCTCTGACAGATCGTTTGCGCTCGCTATTGGTACGCACCAACGCCTTTAACGTAGTAGACCGCGGCAAGATGCAGGATATCTTACAGGAACAGGGTTTTCAGCTTTCCGGTTGTACTTCGGCCGAATGCGCCGTGGAGGCCGGCAAAATTTTAGGCGTGGAAGAGATGGTCTCCGGAACCATCGGGCGTGTCGGCAAGCTTTACACGATCGATATTATTTTAATCGACGTGGAAACCTCACGTATCATTAAATCGCTTACCCGCGATTATTCCGGCGAAATCGAAGGATTGGTGGGATTAATGAAATCCATTGCCGACGAATTAGCCGGTGTAAAAAAAGAAGAGCTGCAAACCGGCAGCCTGGCCGTAACCACCAACCCGCCCGGAGCTGAGGTTTACGTGGACACCAAACTGGAAGGTATTTCCCCCTACACCATAAAAAACCTGACGACCGGTGAACATCAGTTGAAATTGGTAAAAGAGGGATACGAACCGGTTCAGGGACGATTTGAGATTAAAGCCAATACTACCCGTTCCTATTCGGTAGATCTAAAAAAGCTTTACACCATTAAATTTCTATCTCAACCTCCGGCGGCATTGTTATATGTAAATAACAAACTGGTGGGGCAAACTCCGGCTTCGTATCAGGCCGTGGAAAAAAGCCGCCTGACCATCGATCTGAAAAAGGACAAATATAAAACCTTTCACAAAGAGTTATTGGTCAAAGGGGATCAAACATTAAGAATAAAACTGGAGCTAAGCGATCTTTACGCTAAAAAAACAAACGAGACGGGGATTCAGAAAAAATCCGGTTCGTCTCACACCTGGTTGTGGATCGGCGGCGGTGCATTGGTGGCGGCAGGCGCAGCGGCATTCTTTTTAATGCCCAAGGAGTCTTCTCCAACGGAAAACACTTCCCCGGGCACATTCCCCACACCGCCCGGCCGGCCGTAAAAAAAGAGTACAAAATTTCGAAAATAAATCCTATTCATGAGGAGATAGAGAATGTTTTCCCGGAAATTAAATGAATTTAGTACCAAACAATTGGGTTTAATTTTAGCAGTACTTTTTTTGACAACAGCGGTGAACACAATTTCCGCCCAGTCCTTCTGGTCGCCACCAAACGGACCATACGGCGGCCGAATCGAAAAAGTGGTACGCGTTTCTCCGGATACCTTATTAGCGGCTTCCAAAGCGGCTTATCTTTTCATTTCTACTAATAATGGAAATTACTGGTCCAGTGTAAATGACGTTTATGCCCCGGTGAGGACGCGTACTTTAGAAGCCATTCCCGGAACCAGAAAGGTCTTTGGTAGCCAACAGTTTGTGCTCGGAATGCGCCAATCGCTGGACGGCGGGTTGACATGGCATCCGGTCGATTTTTTTTCCGATAAAGAAGTGCTACAAGTGCATTATGACCGCGCCACCGGGTATTTATACGCAGGAACCCGGAATGATGGGATCTTCCGCTCTCCGGACCACGGGAACACCTGGGAAGAAGTGGACGCCGGACTTCCGTTCGACTCAAAAAGTTTCGTTACCATGACAACGGATCGTAACGGAACACTGTTCGTGGGGTTCTACCCTGAAGGACTTTACCGGTCTACAGACTTTGGGATGACCTGGCAGGAAATCGCTGTTAGTTTTAACGGCACTAATCTGAAGACCATTTTCTGTGATCAGGATAACAACCTATACGCCGGCACTGCCGGAGACGGAATTTATATTTCATCCGACGGAGGCGACACCTGGGTAAAAACCAGTGATGGCATAAACAATCTTTTTATCAATACTTTTACACAGGATGGGAATGGAACGATCTATGCGGGAACTATGTGGGACAACAATTTTGTGTTTTATTCCTACAATGGAACGACGCAAACCTGGGAAGGCATAAGTTCAATGCTATTGCGCAGTGCCGTATTGGATTTAATCCCTTATAATGGTTACGTTTTAATCGCCACCGCGGGGCAAGGATTGTTCCATTTTGACGGAATAAACGTCTATCCCAGAAATCAAAACCTCACCGCCTATGTGGCCAGCGAAGTTAAAACCAATAGCGCAACCGGAATGATTTATGCCGGAACACGAAATTGCGGTATTTTTCAGTCCAGCGATGGTGGCAACACTTGGGATCAAATTTTCTATCAACCCGAAGTGAATTCTGTGGAAGACATTGTCTTGATTCCTGAGTATGATTATTTCTTTGTAAATTTCTCATTCGGCGGAGTTTACCTCTCCACCGACGGCGGTAATAGCTTTTCTGCAAAGAACAACGGGCTGCCCACACAGTCGACCAATTGTTTGGCATACAGTCCTATCAGCGGCAGACTTTTCGTTGGGCTCCCTTCGGGTGATGGCATTTTCGTCAGTGACGACTGGGGGGATAGCTGGACCAAGATGGATAATGGGCTCGATCTGGGCGATTATCAGAGCGTGTTAAAAATTATTGTAAATAGCCAGGGTACGGTGTATGCCGTGCTCACTCATTACGACTCTGACAAACCGCAAGGCATCTATCGTAGCGACGATAACGGCGTCAACTGGGAACCGATTAACAACGGTCTTCCGAGTATGGATGTTTACAATCTGTTTGTAGATGCTTCAGATATTTTATACGCCTCCACTCCCGAGGGAATTTATACCTCCAAAGATGATGGCGATTCCTGGCAGCAGTCTTCGCCCTACCAATCTTATTATTCCACATTTACCATGAACTCACAGGGACGGGTGTATCTGAGTCTTGAAAATATGCTCTTCTATAGCGACGATCATGGGGATTCCTGGCAGGAAGTGGAAAACAACGATGGAAATTATTCCATCCGCGCTATGTCCGTAACAACCGACGATTACTTATTTGCTGGCACTTTCGGTAAAGGGATCGTTTTCAGTAATACGTCCACAAAAGCCTATTTTTCAATCACCTTTTCGGTGGATATGTCGTTTATGAGCAGAAAAGGTCGCTTCAATCCCGAAGTTGATCAGGTTAATGTAAACTCTTCGCTTACGGACTGGGCGCCCATTAAAATGGACTATGTAAGCGATGATGTGTATCAGACAACGATCATCTCCGAGGGCCTGTCTTTTAAGGACACCATTTATTACGCATTTTCGTTTCAGTCCGGAGCTGAAACTATCTGGGAAGACTTAAATGAAGCACGAATGCTTGAGATCAATTCCGAATACATCTCCCTACCGACAGTTCATTTTAACAACGAAAACGGATTGGACCCATTGGTAAGAGAAAACTATGGAGAAGCCACTTCGGACACCATGGATTCTTTTGGCCAGGCGTGGTTTGATTTTAACCGCGATGGATGGATGGACTTGGCGGTGATCAGTCAGGGTGCAAACGTTCTATATAAAAATGAATCCGGCATTCTTACACCGGTACCGGGCACTCCGTTTAGTACCGACATGGCCGATAGCCGGGGCATCACTGTAGGTGATTTTGATAATGACGGATGGCCGGATATTTTTGTGGCTAATATGGGCGCCGGCAATAATGCCTTATTCCGCAATCAGGAGGGCAATGATCTTGTCAAAGTTTCCGGGAGCATCCTTTCCAGTGAAGGCGGTGATTCGCGCTGTGCGACCTGGGCGGATTTTGACAAAGACGGATGGCTGGATTTATTTGTGGGAAACGGCGGTGGGCAAAAACAATTTCTGTACAAAAATAATGGCGACGGTACTTTCATCCGAATTGAGAACGGGGAAATTGTAAACAGTCAGGGTGAACCACGGGCTTGCGTGGCCGCGGATTTCAACAACGATGGTTACACCGACCTGGTGGTGGCGAACAGCGATAATATCAACAATTTCTTGTTTATTAATCAAGGAGACGGCACCTTTAATCGAATCCTGTCCGGAGAGCTGGTAACCAGCGGTGGTAACACAAAAAGCATCAGCGCGGGAGATGTGGACAACGACGGAGACCTGGATTTACTCGTCGTGAACTTTAACGATCCAACGGTTCTGTATATTAATGACGGGAATGCCGGATTTACCCCCAGAACCATCATAGCCGGTCAGGACCCTTATGCGTTAACCGGGCCATTCACAAGCAGCGGATTTGCGGACTTTGACAACGACGGTTGGCTGGACTTCTTTATTACTGGTCAGGGTATGAATAAATTGTTCATCAATAACAGACAGGGTTATTTCGATGAAGCGACGGGTTCCGACTATGAGCTGGATGGTATCTTTGCCATCTCCGCCGCTTCTGAAGATCTGGATAATGACGGTGCCAATGATCTTTTCGCTTCCACTTTATATGAACATAACTATTTTTACCGCAATGGAAATTACAATTACAACAACTATATCAAGTTTATTTTGAGGCCCACCGATAGCAACCGGATGGGCATCGGCACCAAAATCTATCTATGGTGCACCATCAACGGTACAAAGCTGGTACAGATGAGGGAGTTAACCGCCCAAAGCGGCCGATCGGCGCAAAGTTTTTCTATGATTAATTTCGGACTGGGCAGTGCTCCAATCGTAGATTCCCTTTTAGTCGTCTGGCCGAGCGGAAAACGTTCCAAGCTCTATGACTTAGCCGGCAATACAAATTTTGAATTATACGAACCGACGGTTGAGCCACCTGATGTCTTGACCGGCGATCCGGTTGAAGTAAAGAAAACCTATGCCACCGTAAGCGGAACAGTTTATCCAAATGGCAGCGAAACCCAGGTATGGTTTGAATACGGAACCGATACGAATTACGGCAACTCGGTTATGGTGAATCAAACCCCTGTCAATGGCAGCGACTCGGTCCCTGTACAGGCTACTTTTTTCAATTTAACGGGTAATACGGTTTACCACTACCGCATTGTGGCACAAAGCGAAGGCGGAACGGCTTACGGAGAAGATTATACTTTCCGCACGCTCAGTGCTAATATTGTGATGGAAAACCTGGATGCCGATCTCGTCAGCGCAAAGTCTGCGCGTTTGCTTGCCCAGGTTACGGTGGACGGCCTGCTGAGTTCCGTGGAATTCCATTACGGAGCCACTACCTCCGATGATGCGGTAATTGCAGCTCACGAAAGCCCCGTTTCATCACCAAATCCGGAACAGGTTACCGCTGCCATCAGCGATTTGATACCGAATACACAATACTTCTTCAAAGTGGTGATCCAGAACGATGAAGGAAAGTTCATCAGCGAAGAAGCCACCTTCACGACCCTAGATTATCCACAGCAGATTACCTTATCGTACACATTTGATCTTCCCAATCGCGCCAATCCTGGCGACTACGCCCCGGAGGATTACCGAATCCTTGGTCTGCCCGGAAAAAATTCGATACCCATTCAGGATATTGCCGACGGATATCCGGGAGAAGATTGGATGGCCTATTGGGATAACGGCAACGATAACAATTATTTTGTAGCTTACGATGGGTCGGATATGTTTTATTTCCGTCCCGGAAATGCGTTTTGGGTGGTGGCGAAAAACGATCTTTCCATAAATTATGATGTGCCTTCGCCCGAATTATCTCCGAACAGTACCGTAAGCATTCCGCTGCATCCGGGATGGAATTTGATTTCTAATCCCTTTCCGGTAATCGTGAGCTGGGAACGGGTGAAGTATATAAACGGCATCTCCGATCCGATTTATACTTACAACGGTAGTTATCAACCCAGTCTGTTGTTCCGGCCTTACGTCGGTTACTACTACTTTAACTCGGATAACATTACCGACTTGAACATTCCATTTTTACCCCAGAGTAGTACCGAAAATTTACCTAAGGAACTGGCCTGGAGCATGCATATTAGATTACGCAGCGGCGAATTCGAAGAAAATTGTGCTTACATAGGCACCTCCGAACAGAGCCATCCGGGACTGGATAAATTCGATTTCCGCAAGCCGCATAGCCCCGGCCAATTACCGGGCGTCTATTTTAAGCGAACAGAATGGGACGCCGCGCATCCGGAATTCGCCTCGGATGTTCGGCCAATGGTCGATGAGAACATCTCCTGGGAATTCACTGTGGAAGCCACACCCGGCGAAAAAGCAACGTTGATATTTGAAGGACAAGACCTGCCGGAAAATCTGGATTTCTATCTTGTGGATGAACAGCGTTTGGTTAGCCAAAACATAAAATTTACTCCGGAATATTCGTTTACGCCGGTTACGCCAAAGACAACCTTTAAAATCGTTGCCGGTCAGCCGGAAGCGATCGAGCAATTGATGGCCGAATTATTACCAAAAGAATTTCAGGTACAGGCCAACTTTCCGAATCCCTTCAACCCCAGTACGACCATCCCGGTTTTGATGCCGGAAACAGGTCATGTGGAGCTTGTGGTTTACGATGTATTAGGACACCGCATCCTGCAATTGTTTAACGGAGAACTTGCTCCCGGACGCCATCTGTTCACCTGGGACGGGCTGGACGCTTCAGGAAGGCGCGTTCCTTCAGGTGTATACTTCTACACCGTACGTTTCCCCAATCATCAGTCGGTAACGCGCAAGATGATTTTGATGAAATAGCCCTTGGATTTGCACAAAAGCCTTCCCCTCCCCGGGAAGGCTTTTTTTATAAGCGTATATGATTGGAACACTTATAGCTCTTAAACAATGCTGGTTACTATAGAACGTTTACGAACCACTTTAGTGAAAATAATCGGACAGGATACACGATAAATTCTTCGAGCTCATTCGTACCATTGATGCAAAGTTTCTTAATCCGGTTTAAAAGTTATCCTTCATCCACTCAACAATATCATTAATTACCTGCGCATCCACATGCCCCTGTTGCTGATATTCGGCCGGAGTACTTTTCTCTTTTCCGGCAATAAAAAGATGATTCAGATCGGGATAAAACTTAAAGGTGGCTTGCGGATGTACTGCAAATGCCCGCTTCCAACCCTCAAAATCGGCCTTTGTCACCTGATAGTCGCGGCCGCCTTGCAAAACCAACACCGGCCTGTGCATCTTCCCGGCTGCGGCTACCACATCGTAACCTTTCAGGTCCAGCCAGTAAGCAGGCGGCACGCCAAAGGGTAGGTCTTCCGCCTTCAAATTCAGGTTACTACCCAGTTTTTTTACATTTTCCGCTTTCGTTTTAATTGCCGCCAGCTGCTGTTCTTCTTCCGGACTCAACACACCGTCCAGGTTAAAGATGTATTGATATTGTGCCACAATTGCTTCTTCCATCGGCCTTGTCGCTCCGGCCATAATGATGAATCCGGCAATCGCTTTATCCGATGCGGCAATCCGTGGAACAAGCATTCCGCCCAGACTATGTCCCAGCACGATGATTCTGGAAGCATCCACATTTTCCGTTTTTCTGAGCAATGCCACCGCCTGCAGAACGTCGTCGATGGTTTCCTCTTTTACCGTAAGCGTATTTTTCAGCGAAGCCATTTTCTGGGCGTAATGTTTTGTGCGTTTCTCATAGCGTAACACGGCGATGCCCTGGCTGGCCAGGCCCCAGGCAAGATCGCGAAAGGGTTTATTCGGTCCGATGGTCTCGTCGCGATCGTTCGGACCGGACCCGTGCACCAGAACGATAGCAGGGAAAGGTGCAGTACCTTTAGGCAGGGTTAATGTTGCCGGTAGCGGCCATTCTGCGCCAATTTGTACATCTTCCTTTTCCGTGAAATTTTCCGGTTTTACGTATTCCGGCGGCTGCCAGGTTTGCAATCCCTGAGATGGGACAAAAAACAAACCGGCAATGTGCTGTTCCTGATCAAACACTACTTTTGCATCCAGCATGCCTTTCTCAAACCGACAGATCACATAAACAATGTGATAATTTCCTTTTTGTTCGGTACGCACGCCCAGTCTTTCATGAAAAGCGCCGGCCTGTTTTTGAATGCTTGCCCACACCTGCCCTAATT
>CAZJNP010000058.1:0-11452 GCA_964547355.1 uncultured Calditrichaceae bacterium | reverse complement strand
TTCCGCTGGTGATGTTTGTGGGCGTTTTTGCAGGCACGGTGGCTTCCGTTCAAACTGCCTATCACCTACCAGGATATATCTCGTTTAATTATCTGGGTGCCGCCACCAGTGTGGCAATTTTTATTGAACTGGGGCCCGTCCTGACGGCGCTGGTTGCCGCGGGAAGGGTGGGAGCATCCATCGCCGCAGAAATCGGCACCATGCAGGTGACAGAGCAAATCGACGCGATGGAGGCACTGGCCATCGATCCCATCCGTTACCTGGCCTTGCCCCGGATTGTGAGCGGTTTCATTATGATTCCGATTCTGACCATAATCGCGGATTTTGTGGGCATCATGGGCGCGTATGTGGTGGCGTATTTAAATCTCGATCTGCCCCCGGAAATCTTTTTTGGCAGCGTTAAAGAATTTTTTACGATTATGAACGTCATGTCCGGTTTGATAAAGGCGTTTGTCTTTGGTGGCGTAACGGCCATTATCGGCTGTTATGTGGGATTTAAAACAAGCGGCGGCGCAGAGGGCGTTGGGCACTCTACCATCCGGGCTTTTGTGCTGTCCTCGGCCTTGATTTTATTAAATGACTATTTGTTGTCCGTAATTTTGTTCTGACCATGATTAAAATTCATGATTTACACAAATCCTTTGACGGGAAAGTAGTACTGCGCGGCGTTGATCTGGAGATTAACGACGGCGAACGTCTGGTTATTATCGGTCGCAGCGGCTGCGGGAAAAGCGTATTGCTAAAACACATACTTAATTTAATGCAGCCGGATAAAGGCTATATTCTGGTGGACGATATTCCGATCCGGAAAGTGGGGCAGAAAGACCTTTTCTTTTTACGTAAACAGTTCGGTTTTTTATTCCAGGGTGCGGCTTTGTTTGACTCCATGACTGTAGCCGAAAATATTGCTTTGCCGCTGGTGGAGCACACCAATCTTACCCGCAAAGAAATTGATGCCAAAGTGGCCGAGAAACTGGAGCTGGTCGGCTTGCCCGGTACGCAGGACCTGAAACCGTCGGAACTTTCCGGAGGCATGCGCAAACGGATCGGACTGGCGCGCGCCATTATCATGGACCCCAAGTACATCTTATACGATGAACCCACCACCGGTCTGGACCCGATTATGGCGGCCAATATTGATCGATTGGTGGTCAACCTGAGCGAACAGCTCAAGGTAACGTCGATTGTGGTGACCCATGACATGCAGAGCGTGGCCAAAGTGGCCAAACGAGTGGTGATGCTGCACATGGGCAGAATTATTTTCAGCGGAAGCGTGGACGATTTAAATACCACGGATAATGCAGTGGTCAGGCAGTTTGTGACCGCCAGTCCTGAAGGACCAATTCAGCCTAAGCCTCTGAAGTATTAATTCCCTCCCGATCCCAAAAAGCGAAAGCGATGGCCGCAAGAATCAATCCGGCCCCGGCCAGAAAAAACTTACCCGGAATTTCATCCAACAGCAGCGCAGCGTAAAGGGTGGCTAAAACCGCCTCGCTCAACAACGCCAGATTGACCTTGTAGATGGGCATGCGCCGCGAAGCCCAGTTGAGCAGGGAATGGCCCACCAGATTTGGTCCGATGGCTAAAAGAAACAACAGAAACCAGTTCATTGCGGATAAGCGCCAAAAAGGCAAGGAGCTTGCGGCCATGGGCATCAGGATGAAAAACCCGGCAAGGCCGTAAATCCAGACCAGGTAAGGCAAAAGCGGAATATGGCGTGTCATCATGCGCGCGATCAGTAAATAGGCGGCTAAACAGAGCGCCGAAAAAATCGCCAGGAAATCACCCAGCAGCGCCCGGGGATGGGCGCCGAAATCGATGGAAACAATCAGGTACATACCGGCCAGGCCCAAAAAAAGCGAAACAAACAGGCGCGGACGGCCTTTTTCTTTAAGAAAAAGAATCGAAAGCAGCCAGCCGAACAGCGGATGGGTGCTTTCCAGAAAGATGGAATTACCGACGGTGGTGAATTGCAGGGAAGTAATCCAGGTGTAAAAGTGCAGCGCCAGAAACAGGGCGGCAAAAATCATTTTCCAGCGATGGGCGGTCAGGTCGGGTAGGTGTAGGTTTTTCCTGCCGAAACCGGCGAACGGCGCCATGACCAGCGCGCTCAGAATCAATCGGTAAAAGGCGATGATCAGCGGATTCAGGTCGCCCATCCAGCGAATGAGAATGGAACTCCATGACAGAATGAAAATGCCGAAGAAAAGCCGCTGCACCGTCTGGTTCTTCTCTTTCATAATTAAAATTAACCTGCGAACGAATTTAGAGCAATGTTTATTTTTTGCCTTTCCCTGGAGAGGCAATGTAAAAATTGCTTGTGTTTGTTCTTTATTTTTTCTTAGTTTGATGCTAGGGAAAAGAAACAGCGGGGTACCCATGAATTTTCATCACATTGCTACAAAAATAATTCGGCAGGCCATTGACGCGGTGCATCCGGCGCGTCTGATACATGATCAGTTATCGTTAAGCGGTGAGCAATTGACGATTGAGGGACAGACATTTCGTTTGAATCAATTCCGTCGGGTTTTTGTTATAGGCATGGGCAAAGGGGCGGCCCATATGGCTGCCGCAATGGAAGAAAAACTCGGCCACCGCATCACCGGCGGCGCAGTGGTAGTTAAATACGGCCACACAGCTCCCCTGAAAAAAATCGCCTTGTGGGAAGCCGCACACCCGGTACCGGATGATAACACGCTAAAAGCCACTGCCGGAATACTTGCGCTTGTTAAAGACCTGCGGGAAGACGATCTGGTATTCGTGCTAATCACCGGGGGCGGATCGGCTCTGTTTGAGGCCCTGCCGCAAGGAGTAACGCTGGAGGATCTAAGAAGCTTCAATTCGGTCATGCTGGAATGCGGCGCTACCATCGATGAAATCAATACGCTGCGCAAACATATTTCCGCGGTGAAAGGCGGACGCCTGGCCGGCCACTTATACCCGGCAACGGTCATCAGCCTGATTCTTTCCGATGTGATCGGAGACCCGCTGGAGAGCATCGCTTCCGGACCCACAGCGCCCGATCCCACAACGTTCGGGCAGGCAAAGGAGATCGTTGACAAGTATGGTATAGAGGAAAAACTACCCGATTCAATACGCCGGATTTTGCGGCTTGGTTTGGCCGGTCAGGTGGAAGAAACACCTAAGCCGGGGCAGGCGATTTTCAAAAAGGTCCACCATTTTATTTTAGGAAACAATCAGCGGGCCCTGTTTCAACTGGCAAATGCGGCCGAGGCGGAAGGGTTTCAACCGTTGATTTTAACCGATCGGATGCAGGGCGAAGCGCGCGAAGTGGCCAGGTTGATTGCGGCCATGACGGATTCCGCCTTGAACAGCGGTTTCCCTATGCGCTCCCCGGGATGTTTACTGCTGGGAGGAGAACCCACGGTCACGCTACGCGGCAAAGGGAAGGGGGGACGGAATCAGGAAATGGTGCTGGCAGTGCTGGGCGCGCTGGGTAAACAGGAGCGACCTTTTTATTTTTGCAGTGTTGGAACAGACGGCACCGACGGGCCAACTGATGCGGCCGGCGCGTGGATCGATGAACATTCCTTTGCCAAAGCGGAACAGTTGGCTTTGCACTGGCAGGATTTCCTCGAACGAAACGATTCATACCATTTTTTTAAGGCGCTGGATCAGTTGATTATCACGGGACCGACCGGAACCAATGTGATGGATGTGATCATTTGTTTGTTTTAGGGTTTCCCTTGGTAGCAGCAGACTTTATGCCAGCGCAACCAACCGGTTCTTTAAAATTATGGGTGCGCAGCTGTAAAAGCTGCCCCTACCACCTACCGTCTGCCGATTTTTGATTACGGGTTAGCGTCCGGAGAAGAAAAAAGACGCAGGGTTAGTTCCAGGCTAAGTAACTGGAACAGCAAAGCTGCGTGATCCACATTTTGTTCGAAATGTTCCATTAATATTTTTTCCCGCGTGTTTTTACTGATCCAGGAAGCCAGATGCGCTTCGGGGGCGAGGAGTACATCATACAGATAGTCCCGGGCAAAGCGGCGCAGAAAATCAGCTTCGTCAAAAAGCGGAGGGAATTTTTTCAGCTTGTTCCCGGGCAGTAGCATTCGCATCCGTTCGGCGGCGCTCACGGCAAACCGTTTCCACAAAAATCCAGAAAAGGGCAGGGGATAATCCCGGAACTCCAGCGGGAACCCGGCCAGCGCCGGAAAATTATTCAGCAAAATGTGCCGGTGAATGGTCAGTTTTTTCCGTTCCGCAGGAGAAAAAGAGCGCGCCTGAGCAAATGTATTTATATCGTAATAGGGCTCCCGACAATTAATAAAATGGGTCTGCAGCAGAAAATCGGAAGAATACAGCAAACCGACGATCTGCTGTAAATAGAAGAGGTCTACCTGATCGGCCGGGGCACCCAACGCGGCGGTTTCGTTAAAATATTCGGCCAGTTCCTGCCGGATCGGGGCAGTGAATGCTTTCTTCCATTCTTCGAACAATCCGGTCTGTTTAAAAGCCGGTTTAAGGAAAAGACGGAAGATGAACGCCTCCGGCCGCAGGCCTTTTTTCTGCTGCCATTCGAAAGTGGCAGCGTGCTGCCGGCGGTAGAGCGCTCCTCCGGCACCGTCGATCAGAACGTCAAAATTTTCCTGCAAAGACTGGTAGTAGGGAATGATGAAAAAAGAAGAAGCAGACATCAGTCCGTCGCTCATTCGGGTGACCTGTTCTGCCCACTCCGGGAAGCGCTCCGGCGGCAACCGGTCCAGATCGAAGGCGTGATGCGGAATCTTGCGCGCGGAAGTAATCTCCCTCGCGATGACCATATCCGCGGAATTTGCGGAACCGTGTGTGGCCGCGCTGGCGGTGATATTTTTGTTCAAAGCCACGCTCCAGATCAGCCGGGTGTCAAACCCCCCGCTGAGTGCCATGGAGGTTCGTTCCTCCCGTCGGTACCGCCTCAGAACTCCGGCCTCAAAAGCCTGTTTTATGGCCCGAAGTCGCTCCTGCAGGGACTGTCCGGCGCCGTAGGTGTAAGCGGGGCGGAAATAAGCGGTCACAGAGACGTGCCCGTCGCGGTATTCCAGCTGACTGCCGGCAGGCAAACGATGTACGTCTTTAAGATAAGTTCGGCCGTTAAGGGGGAAACCCAAAAACATCCGTTCGGCCAGAGCAGTCTCGTCAAATTCTACCGGTGCGATAAGATCGGCCACTGATCGAATCTGGGAGGCAAAAAAGAAGCCGTCGTGCCGGTTGCTGTAATTCAAAGGGTATAGGCCGAAGGCATCGTTGGCCAGGAACAGTTTCTGTTCCCGGTTGTCCCATACGAGCAAAAGAAAAGCACCGTCCGTCTCGTTAAGAACATCTGCGCCGGAAGAGAGCCACTTTTGCAACAGAGCACGGTGGGCGTCTTCCGCGCGGCGCTCGGTTGCTCCTTCATCTCCGGGATAAATTTCTCCGAAGAGTAAAGAGTAATAGCGCTGCTCAACTTCCATGGCGGAAACAGGAATGAACGGCCGGCCGGTAGCGATGGCCTGCAAAGGCGCCCGGGGTGGAGCCAGGATGCGCTCATGGTAATTGTCCGCCCAGCGCATGGAACGGCGCAATTTTTCCATGAGACGGTCAGGAGCGGGCGACGCGCCGTGCAGAATGAATCCTCCGATTCCAGGCATTGGGACTCCGAAAAGGAATTGCTATTTTTTCGACTAAAAGCTATTTTTAATGATCAGCGGCGAATACTATTTGCCGGACGGATTCCGAACAGGTTTTGCCGTATCATTTAACATTAGAATTTATTAGATTTTACAATCAGGCACAAATTCGCGCCGGAAGATAAAAAATTAAGCCGGTCAGTCTAAATGAACAAGAAAAAAATCATCCTATTGACCCTTTCCGATCTGGTTGAAGAAGCGAACCTGCACCGCAAAGCGGTTACCCTGATTGAACAGGGCTATCAGGTCGAAATCTTTGCCGCGTATCATCCCGGGTTAGATGTTTCCCTGTGGTCGGGCGTCACGCTGGTTCGCAGGCGTTTTCACCGCTCGCCGATGCTTTTACGACTGATAGAGTTCATGGCTGCTGCGCTTTTCTATCTGATGAGGCGCCAGGCCGATTTATTCATCTCTTACGACGTGTACGCCCTTGTGTCGCTCAGGATAAAACAACTGCTTCAGGGTTGTAAGTACGTTTATGACAGCGTAGAGTTGTTTGTGGAGATTCAGGCGCTGCAGGGAAAACCCCTTCGCCGCTGGCTTTGGAAACTCTATGAACGGGCGGGAATCCGGGGGGCGCGCACAGCCTTTACGGTCTGCCGGTCGGATGCGGAGGCGTTGAAACGTAAATATTCCTTTTTGCCTCCGGTTCCTTTTGTGCGCAATATTCCGCTTTACCGCCCGGCGAAGTCTTCCGATTTTTTACGCGAAAAGTACGGCGTTCCCAAAAACGCGAAGATCGGCATTTACCAGGGTAAGATTTTTAAAGGGCGCGGCCTGCGCCAGTTGATCCGGGCGGTTCCGGGATTGAACGGCTTTGCGCTGTTTATCGTGGGGGACGGTCCGTTAAAGCCGGAGCTAAAGGCCCTTGCCGCGGAATTGAACGTTAAAACGCAGGTGTATTTCATCGACGCCGTGCCGTTTCAGGAGCTGACCGCCTACACCGCCGGGGCGGATTTTGGCTTTACGATCATTTCCGGAAAGGGACTGAGCTATTACCACGCATTGCCCAATAAATTGTTTGAGTACATTCAGGCAGGTTTGCCCGTCATCGGCAGCAATTACCCGGAAATTAAAGCGGTAATCGAAGGCGACCAGATCGGTTATACGGTCGAACCGGATGACGTGCCCGCTATTCGCCGCGCCATCCAGCAGATGTTGGTTCAGGAAAACTATGACGCCTTCCGCCGCCGCCTCCAAAAAATCAGGCAAAAATACACCTGGGAAGAGGAATCAAAGAAGTACGCAGCGATTATTCGTTCCGCGTTGGAATAAAACCCAGTAAATTGCCGAGTAATTTGTTTTTTCTTAAAAGAAAAAAAGCAACGATGGCATAAACCGCCGCCGCCCACCACCACCGACCCGTAAATACAAAAATTCCCGCCGGCGCCATTCCCAATAAGAAGTTCCCAATCAGACGACTGAAGTCGAAAGGCCTTTCGGTTCGAATCAAATACGCCAGCAGTATCGCCCAAAGCAGAACGAACGTAACGGTTGTGGTTACAGCAGCCGCCAGCAGGCCGTAGCGCGGAATGAAGACCAGATTCAGAATCCAGTTAACGATTAGGGCAAAGGAAGAAGCATAAAACAGCACCCGACTTTTGTTCTTTAAAATCAGCCACCCGTCCAGCAACTGCGAATGGCCATAGAACAAATACCCTGCGCCGGTTACCACCAGCACCTTGAACGACAGGGAGAAACCGGGCGGAATGAGCAGTTCGTTAAAAAAGATAAACACACCGGCGATGAAAAGGTAAAGCCCCTGCGCGGCAATGGTAATCAAAACGGAATATTCGTTTAGATTTTTGTTCAGAAACTCCTCACCTTGTTCGTAAAGCCGGGGCATCCAGACGTTGTTGGTCAGCAGAACAAAACTGCTGAGCACGGCCGCGAACTTGTAGCCGTAATTGTAAATACCGGTCGCTTCCAGGCCTAAAAAATATTTGATCAAATAGTGATCGCTCTGGTACAGAAGCAGTGTCACGATCAGCACGCCCACCAGAGGCAGGCCGATGGTTAAAAGGGCTTTCACGTCTTGCAGTCTGGGGCGCTGCCGCAGGGCCGGTATCAGCTGCGGGCCGGCCGTCAGGATCACCAGAAGATCGGAAATCAGACAGGCGGCAAAAAAGGCGATCAGGCCATATCCGGCGTAAAGCCCGGCGATGAACAAAAAGTAAAAAACGCCGGAACGCAGCGTGTTTGCCAACAGGAATTTTCTGCTTTCTTTCTCCGCGCTGTACCGGGTGGTCACGATGCTGGTCAGCCCGCTGGACCAGACCAGCACGGGCAGCCAGAATGCGGGATAGGGAAGGGATGCCTCGAAAAGAAAGGGCTGAATCACTGTGCGCGCGGCTATGTAAAGCGCGCCGGCCAGTAATCCTGTGAACAACGTGAAATAAACGGAAGCGGAAGTGAGCGCGGTTTTATCCTGTATGGTTGAAGCCGGAATCAAGCGGAACAAACCCTGCTCAATTCCCAGCAGAATAACCGCCGTGCCCAGTACAATGTACAGCCGGTAAAGGGAAAAGACGCCGAACTCCGCTTCGTTAAGGGCTCGTGCAATATAGGGTAGGAAAAGCAACGGAAAAAGGCGCACCACGGCACCCGACAGCAGATAGTGGATAAAGTCTTTCACGCTCTTTGAGAATAATCGCATACAACCTTCCTACCGGATACCCAGCTTGCGCATTTTGCTTTGCAGCGTGGTCGGTTTTAGTCCCAGAATTTTAGCGGCTCCTTTTTTCCCGTAAATTCTGCCATTGGTATGCTCCAACACCCGCACGATATGTTCCTTAATCACTTCGTCGAGGGGTTTAAGCATTTCGGCAGAGACCGAGGCAACGGTTTGCCTGACCGTCTGGTGATTGGGATGCAAATGTTCGGGCAAAAGCACGCCGTTCCCGGCTAAAATGGCAGCCCGTTCCAGCGTGTTTTGTAATTCGCGCACATTGCCCGGCCAGGAATAGGTCCTCAGAAATTCCACGGCCGCCTCGGTCAGGACGAAATTTTTACCGGTGTACTTCTTTTCCAGTTCACGCAGAAAGTAATCGGTCAGCAACAGCAGATCGCCGTCACGCTCTCTTAACGGGGGCAGATGCAACGGGAAGACATTCAAACGGTAATAAAGGTCCTCGCGGAAGCGGCCTTCGCGCACGGCCTGTTCCAGATCCACATTGGTAGCACAGATGATGCGCACATCGGCCCGCAGGGAAATTTCCCCGCCGACGCGCTCAAAGGTTTGCTCCTGCAGGGCGCGCAGCAGTTTGGGCTGAATATCCAGAGGGAGATCGCCCACTTCGTCCAGGAACAGGGTGCCCTTGTTCGCCAGTTCAAAACGTCCCCGCCGCCGCGAGATCGCTCCGGTGAAGGCCCCTTTTTCATGACCGAATAATTCGCTTTCCGCCAGATTGGAGGTCAGGGCAGAGCAGTTTACCGCTACAAAAGGCTGCCTGGCACGGGCGGAAAGCGCGTGAATCGCCCGGGCAATACGCTCCTTACCAGTACCGGTTTCGCCGCTGATTAACACCGGCGCGTCCGTAGGCGCCACCATCTGAACCTTGTGCAGCACGTCTTGCCAGACTGGCGAATTTCCGATGATGCCCTGCATCTCCTGCGTGGCCTGACCAAGCAGGGTGTTGCGTTCCATGACCAGTGCGTCGCGCTCGTTCATCAGCCGGTCGGCAGTCAATGACTGGTCAAGGGCGATGGCGATCATGCGGGAAAGGGTCTCAATGGTGCGCACCACTTCCGGGGTGAACATATTGCACGCCCGGTGATCCAGAGTAAGCAAACCCAGCGTTTTGTCTTCCACCTTCAGCGGCGCCACCAGGCACGAGTGCCCGGCCGGAAGATCGATCACGCCGTGGTAGGTGTCCAGATGCACTTCGCCGCTTTCCGGATCGTCGTCCAAAAGCTGCACCTTACCCTGTTGCAGAATGTCGTAAATATCCCGACGCTGTTTAAGATCGATGCGGTAGTGTTCCAGCTCTTTGGATACCAGCGGCCCCTTGGCGTGGCGGACGCGCAGTGTGTTATTTTCTTCCAGACTCAGCACCACGGCCAGTTCAAAAGAGACCGTTTCGTTGATGGCCTCCAGAATGATTTCCAGTGCCTGATCGACGGAAAAATAGTTTTGGATGTTTTGGGTGTGCTCGTTCATTGGAACCCGTATTTCGTTGTAACGATATTTCGGTGTAAAATGTAACGAAATATCGTTTTTAATGCAACCCGATTTAGACATGAAAAGAAACGGGGCAAGGCTGATAAGGGTTGGCGCCATCTGAAAGATGTGGCATGGTTGTTGTAATAAAGAAGAGAAAATTGTAGCAGCAGGCAAGGGGAGGCATCCCGGTTTTTAAGAACAGAAAGTACGGAAAAAAGGCCGCGGGCAAATTAACACAGAACGGTTTCCCGGCGTTTTTATTGGAGCAAGAGCAGGAGAAGGAGAACGAGCAGATAAATTCAAAGGAAAAATTATCATTAGATATAAATAATCCGGTCAATTCTGTTTATCCTGTCAAAAAATAAAGCCTGAATAGTTGCTAAAAATTGAATACTAAATCAATCAAAAAGGAGGTTCATATGTCTGAAGAAAAAAGAAACGGAATCCCATTGTTAGGGGAGAAATTTCCGGAAATGGAAGTAAAAACCACCCACGGCGTGATGAAACTGCCGGAAGCTTACAAAGGCAAATGGTTTGTTCTTTTTAGCCATCCGGCGGATTTTACGCCGGTGTGCACCACGGAATTTGTGGCATTCGCCAAACGGAACGATGAATTCGAAAAACTGGGCGCCAAACTGATCGGTCTTTCCATCGATCAGGTGTTCTCCCATATTAAATGGGTGGAGTGGATCAAGGACAACATCGGCGTGGAAATTCCTTTCCCGGTCATTGCCGACGATATGGGGCAGGTGGCTCAGGCGCTGGGCATGGTGCATCCCGGAAAAGGAACGAACACGGTGCGGGCAGTATTTATCGTGGACCCGGAAGGCAACCTGCGCTTAATGATTTACTATCCGCAGGAAGTGGGCCGGCAGGTGGACGAAGTGCTGCGCGCGCTGAAAGCGCTGCAGACATCGGACAAGTACCAGGTCGCTTTACCGGAAAACTGGCCGAACAACGAATTGATCGGCGATAAGGTGATTATTCCTCCGGCATCGGATGTGAATACCGCCGAAGAACGGAAAAGCACCGAAGAAGGCTATGACTGGTGGTTTCGTTACAAGAAGCTGTAAACCATTCCAATGGAACAGGGCTGCTCTCGGGCAGCCTTTTTTTATTGAAACGATAGGGCATACCTGTCCAAGATAAGTTTTTTTGTGAATATACCACGGACTCCTCTGGTGTTTAAGATAAGAGTGGAACGTGACGTTTTAGTTTTACAGGGTAGTACAAAAAGGATATAAAAATTTTCCCGGAATACAAAAGAAAACAGAGCTTCGAAAAAAAGTGAACGCTGTGTTAATTTTATTACAGTGAAATTAAATTCAAGGGTGCGGATCAATCAAGCCGAACTTAACCCCTTGAAACGCTCACCCAGGGATTGCCTTTGATCCGGAAACGCCAGGGCTTTTGGGCGTCCGGTCCGGCGTATGCCACTCCTACTCTGGGCCCTGCAACAATATCCTGCACCCGGATGTTCACGCCCCGGTCTTCCAACCAGATGGACGCTCCGGTTAATTCCAAACCATTATGCGCGGTAGTGATGTCCAGCGCCTGCGTCAGCCGTCCAGGACCGGCGGTGAGACGAGCGTCCGGTTTGCTTAAGCCTCTCCTACGC